>CAXQPB010000037.1:0-86847 GCA_964225545.1 Candidatus Nitrosopumilus sp.
GCGTCGGGAATCATCCCCAAGGCCTACGACATCGATCCGCTTCTGACGGTGGTCAAGGACCAGCTCCATCAGGAGACCGATTACCTTCAAGAGGCCAAGGCGCTTGGCCGCTACCGGGAGATGATCAACGGCGACGACGATGTGCTGCTGCCTGCGCCCCACCACGACCTGACCACGCCCCACATTCTGGCGATGGATTACATCAAGGCGCGGCCGATCGAGTCGTTGTGGGAGGAATCGCACGACCAGGATCTGCGAAACCGCATCGCGGGCAAACTTCAGGGGCTGACGCTGATCGAGCTCTTCGATACCGGCTTCATGCAGTCCGATCCGAACTTCGCCAACTACATGTTCGACCCGGCAGGCGGGCGGCTCGTGCTGCTCGACTTCGGCTCGACGGTCGAGATCGCGCCCGAGACAATGGAGCGATACCGAAGAATCGTCAGCGCGGCATCGCGCGATGATCGAGACGAGGTCGCGGCCCTCGCGATCGAGTTCGACTGGGTCGCCGAGTCAGACGGTCGGGCAGCGATCGACGGGCTGAGCGACCTGATTCTGCTCAGCGCTGAGCCGCTGCGCGGAACCGATCACTACGACTTCGGCAAAACAGATCTCGCTGAACGCGCCCGTGACATCAGCATCCACCTGACGCTGGAGGTCGGCTTCCTCAAGCCGCCACCACCGGAGATGCTGTTCATCCAGCGCAAGCTGGCGGGGACCTACCACCTGTGCACCCAGCTCGGGGCGAGGGTGGACTCCGCTCAGATGGCCGGGCCCTATCTCAACCCCGCCGGCTGAACCCGACCCGGGTGCGACCCGCCCCACCGGGCGGGATAACGGTCAGTCCTGGTAGTGGCACTTCGAGCAGGTGTCATTGGATACGCCGAGCAACGGAGGGTCGTTCGCAGGATCTGAATCCTGGTAAAGAGCGACCCGAGACTCCACGTTGTCGAGACGATCCTGAGCCTGGGCCAGGAAATCAGCCCTCCAGCCTGACGACGTACCGAAGGTCACCGATCGCTGGTATTGCGTTCGGGCATCTTCGACGCGATTCCCTTTCGCGTAGACATCGCCGAAGAACATGAACGTTCCGGCCAGGTTGTGCGGCGCCATCCCTTCGTTGAAGCAGATCTCACCCTGGTTCCCGCACTGGGCCGCCGCCTCAGGAAAGTAATCGTCGAGCAGGGTGAGCAATGCCTGGTATTCCGGATCCTCACTGGAGTAGATGGTCGGGTCGGCCCCCAGCGGAATGAACGTATTGAAGAGCGGATTCGCAACGACCGATTCTGCAATCGCGTTCTTACCGTGCTCGGTGGTCTCGGGATCATCAGTAAGCAATCCGAGAAGATAAAAAGCCGAGCCGTAAAAGCCCGGAACGCGCGTGTCTCCGGCCACACCGTCCCAGAGCAGTGGAGTTGCCAGCGTGAAACTGTCGGCAGCCTCCTGAACGAGTGCGATCTGCTCCGCAGCCGCGAGCCTGAAGTCGGTGGTATCACGACCGAAGATGTAAAGATTCATCATCCCCAACAGGAAAGCCGAGCGGCCGTCCCTCGGATCATCGGCAGATGCCGATGCAAGCAGCGCTCGGGCCTCCTCCGAGCGGTCCGTGATTCCCCAGAGCGTGTCCCAGAAAGCCGCCTCGCCGTCGTTCGCCTCTTCGCTCAACTTGCGAACCCGGATTCGAGAGGCTTCGTTGCGCTGAAAGCTGTGCATGCGGACCATGTAGTTGGTCTCGCCAACGGTGAATTTGAGCTGGGCGAAGCCGGCGGGACCCGCGACGGGCTGGTATCCCGGCGTCCCTGCCTTCACCAGAAGCCCGGAAGTCGAATAGCGGATCTTGGTAACCCCACCGGCCATTCCGCTGCGATCTCTGTAACGATAACCCGATCGCGATGCTTTCCAGTTGCCGCACGGCAACTCGGCCGTCGCGCCTCCCTCCATCAGCGACTGGTCCGTCGTATAGAATCGGATCCGGATCGAGGAGCTCGATGGGCAGACCGTCGGGTCCTCCAGAGTCTGCAGGCCTCGGTCCCGCCCCACGCGAATCAGCGCCTTCCCCTCACTCGCGACCGGATTGAAGGTGAAGTTCGCGCGGCGGTCCGTTGTGAGCAGAGTGAAGTCAGTCGCCGAGGCGACGCTGCTGAATACAGAACCCGCGGCAAGTGCCGCACACAGGGCGCTTGAGTGGATCCACGCGCGCCGGTCGGCCGCGCTGCGACTTTCTTTTGTTTTCATCGGAACAGGCTCCCCTGGGGCCGGAGGCGGACCGATCACACCCCGCAGCCGCCGTCGCCCCGGGTTGTCCGGGCCCCGGGCTCGCTTCTCAGGCCCACGAAAGGCTGACACGCGGGAGCGAATACGTCCAACTTGAATCCGCGGAGCAGGTGCGGGGACATGTGAACCCCCCCCCCCTCTGGCGTCGGGTAAGCCGATGTGATTCAAGCACGCCTCGCAAGGCGAGCCGTTTCCACTGCCGATCCCGCTCCAACGGGACTCCGGCCTGCGACAGAAAGACGCAGAAACCGCAATTTTGGTGGGTGAAGACGGCACATCGTCTTGCGCACCGGGGGGACCCGGTAGCGAAATCAAAGCAAGACACGGGCGCAGTTTGGAACTGACGCTCGCGCATGGAGTTTCATGTCCAAGAGAATTTACGTCGGCAACCTCTCCTTCCAGACTACCGAGGAAGGCCTTCGAGACCTGTTCAGCCAGCACGGAGAGGTGCTGTCCGCGACGATCGTCATGGATCGCGACACCGGCCGCTCGCGCGGTTTCGGCTTCGTCGAGATGGATCCGAACGCCGCGCAGGCCGCGATCGAAACGCTCGACCAGACCGAGCTCGACGGCCGCAACCTGCGCGTCAACGAAGCGAAGCCGAGAGAGAGCCGCGGCGGCGGCGGCGGCGGCGGCGGCGGCGGACGCTGGTAGAATCCGAGCCGACCGCGCGCCGTCATCAGCCGGCGTGCGGTCGTTGCTCGTCTTCCGTGCCGAATCAGGCGGGGATTCCGAAGCGCCTGAGAGCGCTGCGTGCGGCGTGGTAGCCGCACATCCCGTGTACGCCGCCACCCGGCGGCGTTGATGCCGAACACAGAAAAAGTCTTGGGTTCGGGGTCGAGTACGGGTCGATACGTGCGACCGGTCGGGTGAACAGCTGCGTCGCGTCCGCGACGCCGCCGGTGATCGCGCCACCTACGTAGTTGGGGTTGTATGCCTCGAGATCGCGGCAGTCGGTCCTGCTGCGTGCGAGGATCAGATCACGGAAACCCGGAGCGAAGCGCTCGATCTGATCTTCAATTGCATCGGTCATATCGATGTTCGATGCGTGCGGAACGTGACAGTACGCGTAGCCGGTGTGCTTGCCTTCGGGCGCCCGACTCGAATCGAACTGGCTCTGCTGGACCACGATCAGATAGGGGCGCTCGCTGTGCCGTCCTTGCCACATGGCGGACTCGCTGGCGGCAATCTCGCCGAGAGTTCCCCCGACGTGCACGGTTGACGCCTCCAGACACGCCGGGTCCTTCCATGGAATCGGCCCGTCCAGTGCCCAGTCGAGCTTGAACACTCCGGGCCCATAGCGGTAGCGTCGCAGACGTTTCACATAGCGTGCCGGCAACGACGTTGATGCAATGTCCGCGAGCTGGCGCGGATCGGTGTCAAAAAGAACCACTCGCGAGTCCGGGATGTCGGAAAGCGACCGCACGCGAACGCCGGTGACGATCTTTCCCCCGAGGTCTTCGAGATGAGCCGCAAGGGCGCGCGTGATCGCGATCGAACCTCCACGCGCGACCGGCCAGTCTTCCATGTGTCCGGTCAGCGCGAAGATAACCGCAAGCGCCGAGGTCAACGGATGCGAGAGCGGCAGGATCGAGTGTCCGGCACATCCCGCCAGAAGAGCCCGTGCGCGCTCCTCACGGAAAAGAGCCTGCGCGAGCCATGTTGCCGGCCAGGCGGCGCGCAGTCCGAAGCGAACGAACGCCAGCGGCTCGGAGGGAAATGCGAGCGGCCCGAGCACGTCGCGAAGCAGCCCCTCGGAGCGCGGAAGCAGAGGCTCGATCAGCCGTCGGTAGGCAGCGCCGTCGCGGCCGAGCCCGTCGCAGGTCGCGTCGAGCGAGCGACGCAGCATGACCGCCGGTCCGTCATCGAGCGGGTGGGCTATCGACGCCTCAGGCCGGACCCACTCCAGACCGTGCTTTTCAAGCGGGAGCTCGCGCAGAAACGGCGAGAGGATGCCCATCGGGTGAGCACCCGAGCAGAAATCATGCTGAAAGCCCGGCAGCGTCAGCTCAGCGGTCCGAGTCCCGCCGCCGATGCTGTCAGCAGCTTCGAGCACAACGACGGAGAGGCCCTCGCGGGCCATCGCAACCGCTGCCGCGAGCCCATTCGGGCCCGCACCGACGACGACCGCGTCGGCTCCTGCACTCGAGTCGGCGTTGGGCTCGCTCATCGCTTCAACTGATACCCCACGTGGCAGCAGATAGAAACGGCGAGGACGGTCGGAGCCCCGGTCGGGCCCACGATCGGGCCAACCGGACATGTCGGGCATGGCAGACAAGGCGGGCACGCAATGACAGCCGGGCAACGCGGTCGCGACATGACTCACGACGGCCGCCCCGCTAGGCTGCCGCCCCGCGTTGTCCGCACGACCAAAGACTGCCTGCCCGGGCGCGCACTCCGAATCATGAGCGACGAACAGCAAGACCTCCCCCCTTACGACCTGGAGCGCCTGAGGGCGGCAAGCTACCCCGAAAGAATCAGACTGGTCTGCCGGATGTGGCTGTACCAGATCAACGCGACCCCGGTACCGATCTACATCGGTTACGTTGTGAAGATCGCCCTGCTCTTCGTCGGCGGCTGGTGGTTCTTCTGTACATTCACGCCGGGGATGGGCTCACCTGCAGATTTCACGAGTTGGGCCTTTACCTCGATCGCGTTTCAGAAGGCCGTTCTCTGGGCGCTGACCTATGAAGGTCTCGGGTTCGGTTGCTCGACCGGACCGATGACGGGACGCTTCATCCCGCCGATCGGAGGGCTGCTCCATTTCCTCAGACCGGCCACCACCAAGCTGCCTTACTTTCCCGGCTTGCCGGTCATCGGCGGAACCCGTCGCACCGTACTCGATGTGGCGCTGTACGCGGTAATCCAGATTGCAGCGTTTTATGCCCTGACTCGCGCCGAGATCACGCCTGCGCTGCTGACGCCGATCATCATCCTGCTGCCGATCCTCGGCTTCAGTGACAAGACCGTCTTCCTCGCGACCCGCGGCGAGCATTACTATACGGCGCTGGTCTGCATATGGTGCATGGCCTCCGGACCGGCATGGATCGCAGGAAGCAAGATGGTCTGGGTCGCGATCTGGTTCTGGGCGGCCACCTCGAAACTCAACGGACACTTCCCCGGCGTCATCTGTGTGATGCTGACCAACAGCCCGTTCATTCCGGCGGCCTTTCACCGCAAGCTCTACAAAAACTTCCCGGATGACCTGCGTCCGTCACGGCTGGCAGCAACGATCGCCCACTTCGGGACGGTCGTCGAGTACACGTTCCCGATGGTCCTGCTGGCGAGCGCCGGCGGCCCGGCCACGCCTTGGGCGCTGCTCGTGATGGTCTCCTTTCATTCTTTCATCGCGGGCAACTTCCCGATGGGCATGCCGGTCGAGTGGACTGTCGCGATGGTTTACGGCGGATTCTTCCTGTTCGGCTTCAACGGCGGCATCCCGCTGGCCGCACTCGGCTCGACCCCGCTTTTGCTGATGTTTCTGATCGTGATGGTCGTGTTGATCCCGCTGTACGGGAATTTCTATCCGTCCCGCGTGTCGTTCCTGATGTCGATGCGTTACTACGCCGGCAACTGGGCATACAGCGTCTGGCTGTTCCGCAAGGGCTGCGAGCGAAAACTCGACCGGCTCGTCAAAGCGATCCCACTGCTGCGTGACCAGCTCGAGCGGATCGTGCCCGAACCGGAGATGGTCGACATGGCCATCGCGATGCAGCCGTCATTCCGGCTGGCGCATCTGCACGGGCGCGTGCTGCACTGGGTTCTTCCGCGCGCGGCCGACGACCTCGATGAATACGAGTGGATGGACGGCGAAATGGTCGCAGGCCTCGCGCTCGGATGGAACTTCGGCGACGGCCACCTGCACTTCAGCCAGCTGCTCGAGGCAATTCAGGAGCAGTGTGAGTTCGACGAGGGCGAGCTGCGAGTGATCATGGTCGAGTCACAGCCGCTGTTCGGCGATGCCAATGCCTGGGTCATCGCGGATGCTGCTCGCGGCGTGATCGACGAAGGTCAGGTCCCGGTGCAGGACTACATTGAGCTGCAGCCATGGCCCACCGGGGCCCATGCCGAGGCGCTCCTGCCCGACCGGGCGCGCTGACGATTACTCGGCGCAGGGAGTGACGCGCACGGGGATGTCGCTCATGCGCGGCAGCCCCGTGAACCGGTCATAGTCACGGTCTACGGGCGTGAGACGTCCGGTGTTCGAACCGATCTCGCGCAAGCGACCGTCCTGCTCCGGCACGTCGCCGAACGAGTGCGACATCGATACCAACCCCTCGCGGACCGTCGGGTCACTCTCGACGATACCGAAAATTGCCGCGTGGTCGGACGCGATCTCGACGCGATCGCCGCTGCTCAGTCCGAGCCGCTTCAGGTCGTTGGGATTCATGTACGCGGGATTGTATGCGCGCCTGCGACGCAGCCTGGGCAGATCCCGCCCGGAGGAATTGTACGCGGTCATCAAACGCCGCGAGATCAGCCGGTAGGGGTAGCCGTCGCCGTCCATCTCGCGGCGCGCCTCTCGGGCCAGCAAACCTAGCTCGTTCATCATGTCGGCGTTACCGATATCGAGCCGCCCTTCCCAGCCGTCGTCTTTCGGCTCGACTCGGACATCGTGATCGCGAAACACCGCTCCGCCGGGGTGGCGGCGCACCTCATCGAGAGGAACGCGCGATCCGCGCGCGAGCACCTCGCACAGCTCAGCCGTGGTCGGCTTGTGCGCGTAGTCGAACGTCACCGGCTCGCCTCGGGCCGGTCCGGTCAGTGAGACCGGTTTGAACTGGATCTCCAGGCCCATCCGCTTGCCGGTCTCGTAGAACAGTTCCCAGTCCTCGACGACGTCGGCTCCCTCCGGCGGGTCGAGCAGCGGGTCGGCATAGTGACCGTAGGATTCCGGATAACCGAACCCCTGGCTGTACATCGACAGGAAGTCCTGCATCAACGTCATCCCGGTCATTTCGAGCGGAACGGTCGACGCAATGACGTAGTCGGCCATGCGGGCAGTCGCGGACATCTTCACATCGATCTGTACGAGCAGATCGAGCTTCCTCATCGCCTCGATGGTCCGCAACTGGTCCGGCCACGCAGCAACCGGATTGCCGCCGATCGAAACGAGCGCGCGAACCCTTCCTTCGCCTTCGGTCAGGATTTCGTCGGCCAGCGCGGCAGTCGGCATTCCGGCGGCGGTGTTCGCCAGTCCCCGGACGCGCAACTGCTCTCCGAAGCCGTACGCGCGATACGGTCCGAACGCCTGCGCCTTCGCGAAAAACTGCGGGACCAGCGTCCCGGGATTGAGCACACGCTCGCCCTCGCGCATCCAGCGTCCGCAGACCGTGTTCAGGCACAGCAGGAGATACTCGAACAGCGTGCCGTGTCCGGCCATGTTCGGGCCGGTTCCAGCACTCGCCGTGCCGCGACCCGCCGCTGCGAATCGCGTGGCGGCGTCTGCAATCTCTTCGGCGGTGATCCCTGCCCGCGCAGCCGCCTCGTGCGCGGTGAATGGCTTCACCGCAGCGCGCAGATCTTCGAGTCCGTCGACATTGGCGGCGAGGAACGAGCGGTCCTCGAGTCCCTCATCGAGGATGACCCGAAGCATCGCTGCGAGGATCGCGGCGTCATGCCCGGGCCTCGGTTGCAGGTGAAGGGTGGCCCTGGACGCCAGCTCTGTACGCCGCGGATCGATCACGATGAGCTCCATCCCGCGCTCGAGAGCTTCGGTAAGGAAGCGGCCGGGATTGCCCTGCGGGATGCCGCCCGACATCGCGACCAGCGGATTGGCACCAACGAGGAGCGCGACACTGGACGTGCTGAACGGCTGGAAAGGCGCCATCCACATTCCGTGCAGCGCCTGAGCGACAGCCTTGCCGGGCTGGTCGATGGTGTTCGAGTTGAAGGCCATCCGCGAGCGCAGCGCCTTCATCCACGCCGTTGCCATCGCGCCGGTCGCAGGGTTGGCTACGCTGAAGGTCCCTGCGTAGGTCGCGATCGCGCGAGGCCCGTACTTTTCACGGATCGCCTGCAGCTTCTCGGCGATCTCGTCGAACGCGACCCGCGAGGCGATCGGGCGGTGCGCCCCATCCGCCTCTCGCTTCATCGAAGTCAGCAGCCTGTCGGGATGTTCGCGTGCCTCGAGAAGCTGCTGCCCCTTCACGCAGATGAACCCCTGGTAGATCGGGTCGGCTGCGTTGCCTCTGACGCGCACGGGCTTTTCGTCCTCGAAATCGACGAGGACACTGCATGCGTTGAAACAGAATCGGCAGATGGTCGGTCGTGATTCCACCACGAGTGATCAGGGCTCCCAGCCGAAAAGGCGGACAGGTTTTTTCGGGGGCGAGTGAAGCCGGCGTGAAGGTTTCCAACCGCTTTCTTTCATGACCTCGAAGACGTGGACCATGTTGAGCAGGTCCTGTTCGAAGGAAAACTTTCCGTCTCCGGCGTAAATCATCCTCGACACGCCCGGAGCCTGCCAGTAGCCGCCATCTTCACGTCGACCCGGCAGGCGGTTCTGCCAGCCGATCGTCAATCGGTCTCCATCGACGAATTCCCACTCGTGGGGGAACGTCCAGTCCTCGAGCCCTTCCATGCTTTCAATAAAGAATTTGCGGATGTTCTCGCGCCCCTCGACGCGTCCCCAAGCCGGATCGACGAAGACAGCGTCTTCGGTGAAAAACTGGGCCAGCGCATCCCAACCGAGCTCATGCGACTCGATCTGCCCGCGCACCTCGAGGTAGCGGCGCAACGTTTCAAGCACTTCCCGTTCGTCATGTTCTGCCAACGATCAGTCCCCCTGCCCTCTGGGCTCAGCGAAGCTCGGATCAACCACGCAGCCGCGCGTGCGCACGTCCGCATGTGAATGGTAAGTCCAGATATGTCCTGATTCCGGGTTCGGCCTGACAGACTACCGGCACCGCGTTCACACAGTGCATCGCGGTCGCGATCAGACCCGGATTCTCGCGCAATCCCGATTCGATGTCGTGGGGGTGCAACCCCTTGAAGTGAACCTCCATTGCCGGCTCACCGCGCACCTCGATCTCAAAACGCTCGCCTTCCACTCCGAAGGACCAGGGAGGATCGAGGTTTTCCTCGCCCATCAGCCAGTTCACGCGGACCGTGATTACCGGCTCGCCGTTGACGAGGCCTTCCCACGTGAAGCGTTGCGCCGCGACGGTTCCCTTCTCGAGAACGCCGAACGGTGCCTCGATCGGCGCGGTCGCGACTGCCATCTCGTGGGTCGGTCGCGGCGGACCGTCGAGTCTGATTCCGAGTGCATGGGCGACCATATCGATGGACTGACAGAACCCCTGCCCCAGCAGATCTGTCATGGGGCTCGAGCGTGCATGTTCGACGGTCTTCCCGAAGAGCATGACTTCCCGCACAACAAACTCCGCTGCGTACGAACGAATGTCGGAGAATTCCTCTGCCCGGACATGCTCGACGTCTCGACAGAGGTTGGAGATCATCAGCGGGAAGCGCTCGGTGATGCCGCCAGGGTGGATTCCGGTTCCGTGCAGGGTGACCCCTGCGCTCTTGCAGGCGGCATCGATCTCGCGAGCTCCGTCCACTGAAGCGGGGAAAAACCAGCCCAGCGGCGTCACCACGTTCTTGCCGGCATCGATGATCCGCCGAACCTCAGCCGGGTCGGCCAGCAGCGGGGTATAGATGACGCAGTCCGCGTCCGAGGCCAGCAAACCCTCTACATCGCGGGTGGCGGCGACCCCGACCGGGCCTACCCCGCAGATCTCACCAACGTCGAGGCCGTCTTTGGCCTCCCCATGGACCCAGCAGCCCGCCAGTTCGAGGTCCGGGTGGGCCAGAACCCCCCGAATGGCCTGTTTTCCAACGTTTCCGGTTGCCCACTGGATCACGCGATGAGGCATCAGAACCGATTATTCGCATGCCGGGGGTAACGGAAGATCAGTGCGCCCGCCCGCCGTCAGCTTTTGTCCAGTATAAAACTTGACACGCGGCGGCACAGGCGTAGATTATAAACAGGTAGCGATGCCTCGGGCCCGCTCAAGATTCGGGGCATCGCGAAGGAGATACCAGATGGCAATGGAAACACCTGACATTTTCGGCCCTGCACTGGTCATGCCGGAGCAGTTCTTCGGAGCGGACGAGTCCCTCTCGGCCGTGAGCGGGGAACGGCGTCTGATGCTGGCTGTGCTGGAAGATGCGGTTTTCTGCTACCAGAGCTACGCGCTTTCCCGCGACGCTCGACGTAAATTCGAATTCTCGGAGGCCAAAAGCTGGATCGAGAATGACGATCGGGATTGGCCGTTCTCCTTCGAAAACATCTGCGCGGTATTGGGGTTCGACCCCGAGTGCCTCCGCAGCGGCCTGCGCGAGCAGATCGGCGCGTCGAACCGACTCGAACGTTCGAGGATCGACCCGCACATCATGCCCCTGGAGGCACGACGACGGCAGATGGCGCTGCAGACGGCGGCAGAGGAACGAGAACATCTTCAACAAGATGTCGCTGCCTGATCTGTCTGCCTGAGACCTTCTGAAGAGTTGCCGGCGAGGAAACTGCCGGCGCGAAACGAGCGACGCCCCGACACCCGGGAGAGAGTTTGGGTATCGGGGCGCCGACGTGGTGGTGAAGCCGAAGCGTCAGTTGCGGACGACGCGTACTTCCATGCGGGTCTTGATCATCGGCCCGCTGAAACTTCTCGGGTTAAGCCTCAGTTCGAACTTGTAAGTCTTCAACTGCTCCGGATCGAAGGACGGTCCGGCGAAGACAGGATTCTGCGCGGTCTGGAACAGCGTGGTGTTTCCTGGCAGCAGGAACAGATCGCTGAGGTCGATCGTCCTCATTCTTCCCGAAACATTCGTTCTCAACTCGAACTCGTAATCCGCCAGGGCGGTTCCGGCGGCTTGGCCGTGTGCCTGCCCGAGGTCGAGATGCAGGTCGAAGTTCCATGTCGCGCGTCCAAGTGCGTCTGATGTTCCTGCGTCAGCAATGTAAATCCCCTTGTGTCCTTGCTTCACATTCGGTAGCGGGTCGATGTGTTGAGTGAAACGTCGCTCAGCCCGAAGGCCGATCTCGACGCCGTTTACGCTGGTGACCACAAAGTCACCATTCACCTGTCCCGATCCACCGATCGGGAAGATGCCGTTGAGCGGGTCCGTTGGAACGCTGGAATCCCAGACGCTCACGTGGGCTCCGAACCTGGTGTCCGATGCCGATGCCGGCAGTGTCACAACAAGCGCCACTACCATCCACGCTATGAGAACCGTTTTCTTCAAATCGCGATCTCCCTGTCTGTTGCCGGCCATCTCGCCGGCAGACTGCCATTCGCGCCTTCTTTGCCTCTCCGAGGCTGCATTCGTTGTCGCACACGACGAACTGCCCCTTCCGATCCGTACTCTGCCCTCCTGCATTCGATTCGCACCGTGCGAGACGCAAAGACACCACCCCGGCGGTCCTGGTGTCGATCGTCGCGATTCGCTGATCGTCACCCCGGGAGCTGCTGTACTTCACGTTCACTCTCATCGCGTACACTTTCATCGATGGCTGCGAATGATTCTCGCTCGAAGCGTGCCGGCCGTTCCCCAACGACCGCTGCTTGATTCGACGACAGGTTGTCTGCGCTTCGTCGGTCACTCGTTGATACGCGTTCAACGTTCGAGTGATTGTGCGCGAAGATCGTGTTCGTTGAATCGAGCAGGGTGAGAATAGCAGACGTTTTTTATTCGTTCGATAACGACTTCGAAGAACGATGAACTTTTCTTGCTTCGCACAACAGCACGCGTTCGTTTTGCATCGTAGTTTACCGAACGAATCACACTTCATGATTGAGCGTTACTTAAACTCACGCGCTGTTGTTGTCGTAATTTTTAAACTGCAATCGTGATCGTGTTTTCATAACGTTGCTATCGCATCGCGATGCGTCGCGATTGATCCATACGAAACCGTCCGAGATGTTTTTTGCGCGTTCATTTCGCATGCTCATTTCGCATGCGTGTTTGGTACACGGCGCAACGCCAACACACTTGTACGATAACGACCGATTGATCAGTGCACGTTGCCGTTCGCTGAATCGCATCTCTGATCGTACGGCGCGCGGCCAGGCAGATTGATCCGGTGCATTGATGCCGACGACGAACAGTTCGTGGCCGGCCGGCAGCGCTGTGTACGTGAACGCACCGCTGAATTCCGTTACATCCCGCGACATCACACGACGGGACATGAGATCGAGACGACGCGGATCAAAGACGAATCCATGGTGCGCGATTGGACATCAGGCTGCAGGCCGAATCGGGCGGCAACGAAGACGTGCCGAACAGGAGCGAACGTTCTCTCCATTCTTCCGTACTTCTCCACGCGAGCCGCCGAGCAGAAACCGGCGAGACTCGGACTCGCCGCGCGTACAGTTCCGTTCGTAAGGCGCGGCCTGGGAACAGAGTGCCGGGCGAAGACCGTACAGGCGTGTCCGCGCAGGCAGGGTGCAGCGGGAAGCGTGACCGAAATCGCGGTAAAACCGCGCCGTAGCGTGCCCCCCCGAGTGCGCACGCGGGTGTTCGGCCGGAGACGGCCGCTTACGGTCGTTCAGGGCAACCCGCGGCCTGCAGTGCGAAACGAACTGGCTGCGCCGGCGGATCGCCTCGCGGAGTGCGGCCGCGGCGACGATACCCCCTTCAGACAGTGGCTTCGGGCGCGCAATACAGGATCAACGCGCAGATATGGACCTCATTCGGCAGCCGCCCCCTGAACGCCGTTCATTCGAAGAACTGCAATCACGTTTTAGCCCGACTTATCACTGTGCTTGCAGAAGATAAGAAGTGTGTAAGTTTCATAAGGTTACCGTGCTGCGTTCGCCGCCAAAGGCAACGTCGCCAAGCCTGTCCGATTTGGGGGCCCGAGCTTCGGAACAATCCGACCGGGTCGCTCGAGATTTCAAGAAAGGAGCTCGAAAGTCCGATGATGCAACTTCTCTACTTTGTCCCGTTGATCGCCTGGCTGATCTTCCTGAAGGTCTCTTACGAACAGGGTGATCGTCCGGTTTCGTTCGGTTGGCTGGCGCTGCTGGCCGGTCTGGGAACCTTTGAATGCGCGAAGGGTTTCTTCGGGCTGTTCAACAACGCACCGTCCTTCCCGATGGCGCTCGGCGCGGGACTTCTCGCCACCGGCGTGATCCTGGTCGCACGCTCGCGTCGCATGTACGCGAAGTCGGAGGCCGTTGCCGGCTGATCACACCCAAAAAGCACGAATCGAACGATCTCAGCCGATCGGATCGATCTGCACCAGCGCCGACCTTCGGGTCGGCGTTTTTTTTGACGCCGCGCACATCTCCGGTCCGACGCTTTCCAATAATCGCTTCATCCTGACAACTTCGCTCGATGAAGTTCGTCTGCTCTCTGGCCTTCAGCCGATCCACCGACTACTGCCGTATCGCACGAGCCTGCGAAGATGCAGGAATCGACGCTGTCTCCGTGTCCGACCACGTCGTTCATCCCCGCCAGATCCAATCGCCCTACCCGTACACCCCTGACGGAAAGCCTCGATGGGAACCGTTCACGGAGTGGCCGGACCCCTTCGTGGCAATCGGAGCCATGTCTTCGGTGACGAAACGGCTGAACTTTCTCACCAGCGTCTATGTTCTGCCGATGCGCAATCCGTTTCTGGCTGCAAAGTCGGTAGCGACCGCCTCAGTGATGTCGGACGGCCGCGTCGCGCTCGGGATCGGTGTCGGCTGGATGAATGACGAGTTCGTCCTGTTGGGTCAGAACTTTCATACCCGAGGGAAGCGAACCGACGAGATGATCGAGATCATGCGAAGGCTCTGGGCCGGCGGATGGGTCGACTATCACGGAGAACTTCATGACTTCGACGCGCTGGAGATGAGCCCGGTGCCCGCCTCGGACATCCCGATCTACGTCGGAGGCGTGTCGGAACCCGCTCTCCGCCGTGCTGCGCATCTTGGTGACGGCTGGATCTCGGACCTGCACGATACCGCTGAGCTCGCCGCGATCATCGAGAAGTTGAAGACATACCGACGCGACAGTGCGCGGGCAGATCGGCCGTTCTCGGTCCTTGCATCATGCAGCGACGCTTTCGACCTCGAAGGGTACCGCCGCCTCGAGGAGATCGGAGTCACTCACGTGATCACGATGCCCTGGGTCTTTTACGGTGCCGCGCCCGGACAGATCGAGGGACAGCTCGAAGGCATCAAGCGTTTCGGCGAGGACATTATCGCGCGGCAATGACACCGCAGCGGCCGGGAGACTCATGACTGCCCCGGCCGCGACGGCCGCGATTCACACGGGTCGCAAAAGGCCCCGGCCGATCACCAGCGGCAGGTCGAGCACGTCGAGAAGGCCCGGTTCTGCGCGACAGACCGCGGGGATCGCGTTGACGACATGCGCGGCAGCCGTAGCGTTCCCGCCTGCGACGCGATCGCCACCGGGGTAGTCCGACTCGATCGAAAGGTCGATACACGGTTTTCCCGTGATGCGTACCCCGTGGGCCCCGTGTCCGTCGGGCGATCTCGGCCAGTCCGGCGCGGCGTCATCGTGGATCCGAGTGATATGCTCGACGACGATGCCCGGCTTGCCGTTTACGATACCGAGAACCTCGAAACGCAGCGCCCCCTGCGTGCCCTTTTCGAACGTCCCGACCGGAACCGTGACAGTCTCCGCGAGCGGGAGGCGCTCCTCGGTCTCCACGATCTCGTCGAGTTCGACGCCGAGCGCGCGGGCAACCAGTCGAAGCGTCCCGCCCCATACCATGCTCGGTACGCCCGGCAGGACCATGGGCGGAGCGTTCTCGAGCGAGGTGCCGAAACCGACGAGGTCCCGCACCGCATCCGGCGCATGATAGGTCGCGTAGTTGAAGATCTCGTAACAGCGGATCTCGTTGATCTCTTCACAGAACCCGCTCATGACGAGCGGGATCAGATGGTTGATGAAGCCCGGGTCGATACCCGACACGAACAGCGAGCTGCCGCCGTCCCTGGCCGCCGCTGTAAAACGATCGGCGATGTCTTCGGGCGCAGATCGGGGATCGTAAAGAGGGTATACCGACGTCGAGACGACGTTGGCGCCCGCGCGTAGACACCGCTCGATGTCGTCCAGGGCCTCTTCGGGCCTGAAATCGCCTGATGCACAGTAGGCGACCGCATCGAGATCGGCCTCGGCCAGCACAGCCTCGGCATCGCTCGTCGCCGTGACACCGAGCGCAGTGCCGCCTGCGAGTTCACCCGCATCGCGTCCGACCTTGTCCGGGCTCGCCACGATCACCGCCGCGAGCTCGAGTTCCGGATTCGATACAACAGTTCGCAACGCGGCCTGGCCGACATTGCCTGTACCCCAGACTGCTACTCGTATTCCCATTCCTGCACTCTACGTCACCGTTCAGAATGTGCCCACCGGTACCTCGCGAACCGCCTGCTCAGTTCTCGGCGTGCCCTGCCGGTGCACGCGTGGTCAGCTCCGGCTCACCACGCAGAACCTGCCGGAGCACAAGGTAGGAGCCCAGCCCGATAGGGCCGGCCAGGAGCGTCGCGATCAGACAGGGAACCACCAGAACATGCCGTATCCCGTTCCGCGACGCGTCGCGTGTCAGCCAGGCACCGACGAAAAGATCGAAGGCGAGATAATGCACCCATCCCGCGAGCACGAGCCAGGGGCTGGTGAACAACCGCATTACGCCCTCGAGACTCATGAACCCGGCATCCACAGGAGCCTCCGGATTGCTCGCGAACGCCCAGACGTAAACAAGCGCGAGAATCAGCGGAGCGAGACCCGAGTGCACGAGCCGTCGGGTCCACAGTCCATCGGGTTGTACGATGAGAAGTGCCCACGCCGGAAGGACCGCAAAGTTACAGACCAGAAAGACGTCGTGGATACAGATCTCCACCATCGCCTCAGTCGTTCAGAACGGCGGAAGCCTGAATTTCGAGCTTGAGCTGTGGAGCGATCAGCGAAACCACCTGGACTGCGGTTCTCGCCGGATACCGCTCTGGAAAGAATTCGGAGAAGACGGCATCGACTTCCTGCGCTTCCGCGATGTCGGTGTAGTACATCGTCATATGCGTAACGTTCTCGAGCGAGGAGCCCGCAGCCTCGAGGACTGTCTTCAGATTGACGAACGCCTGCCGCGCCTGCTCGGTGATGTCCTCGGAGATCTGCATGTCCGAGGTGATGCCGACCTGACCGGAGACATCAACGCGGTCCCCCGCTACAACGGCCTGCGAGAACTTGTATGCCCTGGCAATTTCTTCCGCACCCGGCGGGTTCACCCTTTGTATTCTCTCTGCCTTTTCCGTCACGACTCTTGCCTCCTGGTCATTTTATCCGCTCGAGGAACTGGCACGGCTCGTGCCTCTGCGCCATGCGTTCCAGGTTCGCTACCACGAACACTCGTGCGTTCGGTTCCAGATTCGCGCTGAACGCGCATTTTTTCCCAACACCGGACCTTCTCGATCAACGCCGGGTCTCCGAAGAAACGGCTGCTGCGTCCGCGCTGCATCCAGCCGACGCGGAGATCCGGGTCGAGCATGAGAATCGCGGGAACAAGTTCATCCGGACCAAGCACCAGGTCGAGGTCGCGCGCGATGCGCAGCTCCTCATCAGCAATGAAAGGATGATCGAAGCCGGCAGCCTCACGAAGCTGCGCGAGCTTTCCAGCCGGACCGGGACCGAGCACGAGGAATGACACTCCACACTCGGCCAGCTCTGCGCGCCGGCGACCGATCCGTTCGAGCTGCTGTCGGCACACCGGGCAGGTCGGGTCCTTCACCGTGACGACGACAATCGTTGTCTCCATCGCCAGGGCCGAGACGTCCAGCGACGCGCCGTCGATCGTCGTAACTTCGGGGGGAAATCGGAGTTCTTCGGTGCATTCCGATACCACTCCGACCGTGGACCGGGTGGCTGAATCCCGGGCAACACGCGCAGCTGAGGCGGCCGGAATACCCGCGAAATCAGCGACAGCGGCGAGAAAAGCGAGCAGAATCCAATGTATTTTCCTGTCCATCAGTAACCGCGGCGAAGCCCGGGCTGCGCAGCTTACGGCTCGTGATTATTTGTGGGAAGAACCCTTCGCTTGGGTGTTGCATGTGTGCTCTAAACCTTGACAGCGCGGTGACGGAAGCCGCGACTCGAGCTGTCCGCCGAAGAGATGCTTTCCCTTCCCCGAGACCCAGCCCGCAGTCAGAGCCGCCCACCAAGCTTGAGGCAGCAGGCATATTCGAAGCATTTGGAACGTTTCGAATATGCCAAGAAAGGACTCCCGTACAGGGAAGGAAAAGAGAACCATGCATGTGCCAGTCACCTGCACGGGATCAAGGAGCTACGGATCAGAAATGTCGAAGAGGATTTACGTCGGAAATCTCCCATTCACTGCCAGCGAAGATGACGTGCGCGCGCTTTTTGGCGCTCACGGGGAGGTGATCTCCGTTGCCCTCATCACGGACCGCGAGACCGGACGGCCGCGTGGCTTCGGCTTCGTCGAAATGGACGATGCCGGTGCGACCAAGGCGATCGAAACGCTCGATCAGACCGATCTGCAGGGACGCAACCTGACTGTGAATGAGGCGAAGCCTCAGCAGAATCGCGGAGGAGGCGGCGGCCGGCGCGAACGCTGGTAAGAGTTTCAGTGTCGCAGCCGGGCGAGTGTTTCACCGCCCGGCTGCAAAACCATTCGGCATTCGGTCCGAGCCCCCTGGCTTTGTTCGCGTAAGCGGAAGACCGCATGGACAACATCGCCCCGACCATGGCCGACCAACCAATCTTCGAGCTGCGCGAGGCAGAGAGCTGGCGCGACCCCTTCTCGATGTATCGCGCGTTACGCGATCACGATCCGCTTCATCATGTCGAGCAAGGCGATTACTGGGTGCTGTCCCGCTTCCGGGATGTCTTCGACGCCGCCATCGACTTCGAGACTTTTTCGTCGGCAGAGGGGCTGACGCACCAGTACGGCGAACGTGAGGCACTCGGCGTCGAGAACGCGCCCATCGTGATGCTCGACCCTCCCGAGCACACCGAGCTTCGAAAACTGGTCAGCAGCGGGTTCACACCCAGAAGGGTCAGTGACATCGAAGGCGACGTACGCGCCTTCGTTCGCGAGCGAATCGAACGGATCCGGGGACTGGCGGAGTGCGACGTCGTCACGGAGTTGATCGGGCCGTTACCGAGCTACGTTGTCGCTCACTATCTCGGAGTCCCGCAGCAGGATCGTGAGCTCTTTGATCGGTGGACGGACGCGATCGTCGCAGCCAATGCCGCAGGCGATCTCGCCAGCGCCGGGGCTGCGGTGGTCGAACTCTATGAATACTTCAACGGGCTGATCGATCTGCGCCGTACCGAGCCCGGAGACGATATGGTCTCGGCCCTTGTGGCCGCCCGCATCGGCGAGGATCAGACCGATGAGGTACCGCTGATCAAGATCCTCGGCTTCGCGTTCACCATGATCACCGGCGGCAACGACACGACGACCGGACTGCTCGGCGGCGCGCTGGACCTGTTGACGCGATATCCGGACCAGCGACGGCTGCTGATCGAGGACCCTTCACGGATACCGGCGGCGGTCGAGGAATATCTGCGATATCTTTCGCCTGTACAGGGTCTGGCCAGAACCGTTACGCGAGACGTGGAGCTGCACGGTCAGGTCATCCCCCGAGGGAAGAAGGTGATGCTCCTGTACGGGTCAGCGAATCATGACGAGCGGGAGTTCGGCTCGTCGGCAGGACGATGTGATGTCACCCGCCGCTTCCGCCACATGCTCAGCTTCAGCTACGGACCGCACCACTGTATCGGGGCCGCCGCTGCACGGTTGCAGGCACGCGTGACTCTCGAGGAGCTTCTGAAACGCTGCCCGTCCTTCGTGGCGGACGGCGAGCGCGGACGCTACGCGACCGGGCACTTCGTGCGGCGTCACGAGACGCTCCCGTTCCGTGCCTCCGGACTCGAAACCTGAACCCGGCTCCGCCGCCTGATACACGGCCGCCTCCGACCGCTCCGCCGAAGCGGTCGCCTACTGCTTCGGCGCCCCGTTGGTGATCCAGTCCGCGACGTAGTCGGTGAAGGCCGCGTCGAGCGCGAAGCCCGGAGGCATCGGGTTCCCGCAATCCTGGGTCCGGAGCAGCTTGGCCATGAGGAAACTGTTCGCAACGTCACCGGCAGCGACACGGCTGGTGAGAGCACTGGTGCCGCAGGTCACGGTCTCGAGAACCAGCTCGTTGTAGCCTGCATCAAAATCGCCGATATTACCGAGACCGGCGGCTCCGCTTGAACCGCCATGGCAGAACGTACCTGCGCAGCCGCCGACCTGGACGAAAACTGCCTGAACACCGGCCCAGGTCGGGGCGCTTGACTGGTATGCAGACTGGAAGACCGCCTCGGCCGAAACATCGGCCTCATCGAACAGGCAGGTATTGAGATCGCCGACCGATGTTGTCGCGCAGGAGTCGACGGACACGAGGTTGGCCGACCCGCACGACTTGCTCACCTTGTCCTGAGCCTTGATTCGTGCGGACGCGATCTTGCCCGTCGGGTCGAGGTCAGCGCAGCCCGTAAGGTCGGTGGCGCCATCGTGCTCGGCCGTGGCCTGACACTTCGAGCGCTCCTTGAGTACCGTCCCGAAGAACTTCGACTGCTCCTTCGCAATCGTCGAGTGGCACTTCGCATCATCCTTCGGAAGCGGAGGGGTCGGTGCCCCGAGCGATGCTGTGAACATCGCCGTCTCATCGCCCTCGGTCGTACAAACCAGACAGTTCGCCAGATCGGCCATCGTCGAGATGACGGGAACCGTCGCGTTGCAGGGGGCAGGGCAGGTGGAATAACCGAGCATGCCGGGGATCTGTCCGGCACAGCGGCTGCGCGAACCCGCGATCGCGTCGACGAACTTCGACTCCGACTTCGTCAACTTGCCCTTCGGATCGGTGCCCGGAGCATCGAGATCGGAACAGTCGTTTCCAGCATCAACGGTGCCCTTGAGCCGGTTCTTGTTGCACCCGGTGACCGTCTTGCCGACCGCCTTGGCCAGCTTCTCGACACTCTTGGAGATCGCCCCGCGGCACTCCAGACCCGGGTCCAGGTGGTTGTGGGCCTCAGCGACAGCCGGAGCCAGCAGAAGGACTCCTGCCGGGAAGAGCGCGAGCAGCGCAACAATGAGACGACCCGAGGAGCAGGCCCGGGGCCGCAGCGTCGAAAAAACAGGCGTCAGAGATGATTTCATTGCGAGCGAGTAGAACAACCCGGGCAAAGTGTGACAAAAAACAGCGCGCCCCACAGGGGCAAAACCGCGCAGTTTGCGGAAATTCGACGCTGCCGGGGCGTTGCCCTCTTGGGGGGGGGGGGATTGTTCCCCGAGAGTGGGGCCGCGGCAGCTCTCGCCGACTGTGCGCGAGAGCCGCCGCGGAGTCAGATCGCCCGGTCCTGCCCCTCCCAGTACGGGTCGCGCAACCTGCGCTTGTACAGTTTCCCGTTGGGGTCGCGGGGCATCTCGTCGGTGAAGTCGAAACTGCGCGGCGTCTTCATCTTGCCTACGCGCTCTATGCAGTATGCCATCAGCTCATCGGCGAGCTCATCACCGGCCGTTGCGCTGGAGGCCGGCTCGATGACCGCCTTGATCTCCTCACCCCAGTCATCGTTCGGGATACCGAACACCGCCACGTCGGCAACCTTCGGATGAAGGCTCAACGCATTCTCGATCTCGGCTGGATAGATATTGGCACCGCCCGAGATGATCATGTCGATCTTGCGATCACACAGGAACAGGAAGCCTTCCTCGTTCAGGTAGCCGATATCGCCGACCGTGAAGAAGGTTTTTCCGTCCTCGGTGTTGATGCGATTCTTACGCGTTTTTTCCGAATCGCCCTTGTACTCGAACTTCTGGGTGTCACCGAGCAGGATGAACACGGTCCCGCGTTCCCCCGTTTCGAGCTGCTTCTCATCGTCATCGAAAATGCGGATCTCCGAGCCCATCCACGCCTTGCCGACGGTGCCGGGATATTTTCGCCACTCCTCAGGCGTCACGATCGTGCCGCCGCCTTCGGTAGCCGCATAGTACTCGTAGATCGAGTCCCCCCACCAGTCGATCATCGCCCGTTTGACGTCCGGCGGACACGGCGCTGCCGCGTGAATCATCGTTCGTGTACTGGAAACGTCGTACTTGGCCTTGACGTCATCCGGCAGTCGAAGCAGCCGGTTGAACTGCGTCGGAACCATATGACTGGTTGTGCAGCGGTAACGGTCGATCAGCCGCAGCATATCTTCCGCCTCCCACTTGTCCATGAGAACGACCGCGTGCCCGTAGTGCAGTGCCGTTGTCGAATGGATCAGCGGCGCGGTGTGATACAGCGGGGAACCGCAGATGTGGACGTTATCGTCTTCGGCCTGGATACCGAACATCCCGAGGAACACCGTCATCAGCGCGAAGATGTCATCCGGCGCGAAATCGACCGGGGCAAGGTCCCGGCGAACCCCTTTGGGATTTCCGGTCGTGCCGGAGGTGTAGTTCATCACGGCGCCGGCACACCGGTCCGTGGGAGGATTCTCCGATTGGCCCTCTCCGAGTTCCGAAAACGGCCGAAACCCTTCGACGCTTCCGATGGCATAACAGACGTCGGAGGGCATCTCGGCATCGGCGGCGGCACGCCGGCAGACGTCAGCGCAGCGCTCGTGCCCGACAAAGACCTTCGCACCACAGTCTTTCAGAATGTAGGCCACCTCCGGCGGTGCGAGGTGCCAGTTGATCGGCGTCAGGTACGCTCCGATCTGCGTGCATGCCAGGTGCAATGCATAATACTCGGCGCAGTTGACCGCATTGATCGCGACCGCATCGCCACGCGCGACTCCGGCGGCTCTCAGTCCGTTCGCGATACGATTGGCGGAGGCGTGCAGTTCTCCGCGGTTCCATTCCCTGCCATCGGGGTCGACAAGTGCGAGCTTTTCAGGCGCTTCCTGCGCGAGCTTCCAGAATCCGAGCGTACTCAAGGTTTTCGTTCCTCCCCTTCGTGTCGTTCGTGGGACCTGAGAATGTGTCCGACGGCGACGGCAGACGCGAATCCGCGGGGGCCCGAAGTCGCAATCACTGCTTCCGTTCGAGAATGACGACCGGTATCCGCCGCCGCGTTCGGGCCTGATAGGCGTCGTAGTCCGGAGTGCGAGTCACGACCTCGGCCCACAGTCTGTCGCGTTCCTCGCCTTCGGCCTCGCGCGAGCGTACGGCGAAGGTCCGGCCACCGACTTCTACCTGCGCATCGGGATGAGTCGTCAGATTCAGCCACCACGCCGGATGCCGGGGCTCTCCGAGATACGAAGCGATCACGACGAAATCATCGCCTCTGGGCAGGTATGTAAGCGCTCGCGTACGCGCCTCGCCCGAGCGGCGTCCACGCGTGGTCAGCAGCAGGACCGGCATTCCCATCATATGCCCGCCGATCCGCCCACCGCTCCATCGGTAAAGCCGGGGGTGCACCTTCCAGAACATCTCTACAACCGCGTTTTTCTTTATCGCCATGGTCTGTCGTTTTCCCGCTTCCGCCCTTGCCCGAGCGCAAGCGGGGCCCCCGCCCGATTTCCATAGGACAGCGGCGGCTCTCTTGAAAGCCACTGCCGGCCGGATCGCACGGAACGCGCACTTCCGAAATTCATAAAAAGTGGACAACGCGTTCGCGATGGCGCGTCGAAGGCCGTAACTCCGGTTTATGGACGGCTCGATCGCACAGTTGCTGATGACCAACCTCGCTCTGGTTTTTGCGGCGATGCTGACCCTCTGGGCCCTGAGCGTCGCTCTCGGCGATGCCAGCATTGTCGATATCTGGTGGGGCCCGGGCTTCGCGGCGGTTGCCGTGGCGTCGTATGTCATGGCTGCGGACGGCAACACACTGATCACGACTCTGACGGTGGTCTGGGGCTTGCGCCTGGGCATCTACCTTCTGGTCCGCAACGCCGGCAAGGGAGAGGATCCGCGATACCGGGCCATGCGCCGCCACCATGAGCAGCGCGGACGCAGTTTCGCGCTCGTCAGCCTGCTTACTGTATTCGGACTCCAGGGCGTCCTTCAGTGGTTCATCTCGCTGCCCGTCCAGCTCGCGCAGCATGCGGGAACCCCGCCGCTCTCGTCGTGGCCGGTAGCCGCGGGGACACTGCTGTGGGCAGTCGGGCTGTTCTTCGAGACGGTCGGCGACCTCCAGCTTTCTCGCTTCAAGAAAGACTCCGCGAGTCGCGGCCAGGTGATGGATCGTGGTCTGTGGCGATACACGCGCCACCCGAACTACTTCGGGGACTTTTGCGTATGGTGGGGTCTGTACCTCGTCGCGCTCGGTTCTCAGGCGACGTGGATGTCCATCGGCAGCCCGCTGCTGATGAGCTTTCTGCTGATGCGCGTGTCCGGCGTCCCGATGCTGGAGCGGACGATCGGCAAACGGCGACCCGGCTACGCGGAGTACATCCGTCGCACGAGCGCCTTTTTCCCGATGCCGCCGCGGGGTTGACGCACGCTACCGCCGGGCGAGATCCTCACGAATCAGCCGAAGGCCCTGCTCGTAATCGATCCGGGGCTTCCAGCCGATCGATCGGAGACGCTCGGTGTCGAATCGGTTGTCCGAACCGATCAGATTGAGGGCCTCGAGCGGAAGGACCGTCGGGTCGATCGGGTCGCCGCATGCCGCGAGGTCTTCGTTGGCGCAAGCCGCCTCACGCAGCGCCGCCTGCGGCGCGCGCGGCAGCGGCGCTTTTCCGATCATCCCGGCGAGATCATCGAAGTAGCGTGCCCAGGTGACATCGAGGCCGTCACAAACATTGTACGTGCGGCCGACCGCATCCTCGTCAGAGGCAAGTAAGAGCAGCGCGTCGGCGAGATTGTCGACGTGCAGCAGGCCGGCGTTGCCGCTGCCCTCGTCGAGCACAGCGAGCAGATCGGCCTCGATCATCGCCAGGATCCCCTCGACCCACGGCCCGCTACCGACGCCGTAGACGTTCGATGGCCGAACAATCACGACTTCGAGGCCCGTCGCCTCACGAACCTCGTGAGCGATGTCTTCCTGCGCCTGCTTGGCGCGGCCGTATGCCCCCTGGTACGCGCCTCGCGGGCTTTCTTCCGAGCAGAGATCCGCGGCGATGCGATCGCCGTAGGCACAAATCGATGTCGTTACTACCACTCGCGCGCCATGCTGCGCTGCGGCCTCGTAAATGTTTCGGCTGCCCTCGGCCGTAACGCTCCAGTGGTCCTCGTACGTTCCGCCTATTCCGACCAGCGCCGCGAGATGAATGACGGTCCCGACGCCCGATATGGCCGCCTCGACCGCGGCCCGGTCACGAACGTCGCCGCGAGCTACGCGTACACGCTCGCCCCACTGCGCAGGCAGCGCCTCGTCGGGAAGCGCCATCGCCACAACCGTTTGCCCGGACTCCAGAAGCGACGCGACAACGCGCCGGCCGATGAATCCGCCGGCACCGGTCACCAGCACCGGTCCACGAAGATCACCCATCACGGACCTCGAACCCGCCTTCACGCCAGGGCTCGACGAGAACCTTCACGTGTTCGTTCGGCGCAGAGAGAACTTCGAACGCTTCGGAGACCCCATCGATTCCGACCTTGCCCGTCACCCAGAGCGAAGCGTCGAGTCCACCCGCCGAAATCGTCTCTACGGCGGCCATGAAGTCCTCGGGCGCGTAGTAAAACGCGAACTTCAGGTCGAGCTCCTTCTGCATCGCGATGAACGGCAGAATCGAGACGTCCTCTGTACACAGTCCCACGAAGACACACGTCGCCTGCTGCGGAGCACGGTCGATAATCTGCGACAGCATGAAGGGGCGACCGACGCACTCGTAGATGACTACCGGCTGACCGGCAGCGTGCTCGTTGATCCGGTCCATCTCCTCGCCACCGGCCGAATCGACGATATGCGTGGCCCCGCTCGCGGACGCCAGATCCCGCCTCGACTCGACCGGATCGGCTGCGACGATTGTCTCTACGCCAGCACTACGCAGCGCGGTGATCACTGCCAGCCCGATCGGGCCGCACCCGAGAACGAGCGCGGCCTGCTGACCGTCGTGCCCGGAGCGCGCGACCGCGTGTATCCCGACAGCGAGCGGTTCGACCAGAGCGGCGGCCTCATCCGATACATGATCCGCGATCGGGATGAGAAGCGATTCGTTGCACAGGAAGTACTCCGAGTAGGCCCCGGGAACGCCGGGCTCGGCACCGATCGCCCGGTTCCCGTCGGCCGTCGGCAGGAAAGGCATCGAGCAGACGCGCTGACCGACCGGGAGTTGCCGCTGAGTCTCGGGACCGAAGGCCGCGATCTCTCCGACGAACTCGTGACCAAGCGCGATCTCCAGCTCGAAGTCGTCCGGAAGCGGCATGCCGACGTGCTCCGCGATGTGAGCGAAGTCACCGGCATTGTGGACCATGTGGAGATCCGATCCGCAGATCCCGCAGGCGCGACTGCGGACCAGAACTTCGCCCGGGCCGGGCTCGGGTTTCGGCGTATCGTCTAACTCGATCCGGCCCTTACGGAGCAATACCGACTTCATTTGGACGCCAGTTGCTCCTCACCCGACACGATGACCTTGGGATCGGGATGTCCGGCCTCCGCGCACAGCGCACGATACACATCGAGAACGAACGACGCCGTGACCATCGACGTCACGTTTCCCTGCTCATCGATATTGATGTTGGAGCCGTAGATCGCGAACCAGACCTCGGTCTGCTCTTCCTGGTCTGCCGGTACGGTCAGCGTGTGAACCGAGCCTGCGGGCTCGTACAGGTACGATCCGGCCGTATTCTGGTACTGCGGATATTCTTTGTAGTTCCACCGCCCGGAGAGAGTGACCGCGAACACCGGGCCGGTATGGTAGTGCTTCTGAATCGTGACACCGGGATCGAAGCGGGTCTTCACGACCCACAGACCCTGCGAGAGGTCGATCTGGAGGACCTGCATATGCGTCCCGTCTCCAAGGTCGACAAAGGGCAGATCGTCTTCTCCGATGTGGAGGGCTTCGGTCACACCGTGAGTCGGCACGACAGGGATCTGGAGCGGCATCGGTTCCGGCTGGGCTTCGGACATGGGTTCTAATCTCCTTTGACAATCAGCGGGATTCGCTGTGGTCGTTCATCACCGCCGCGAGGTCGAGGTCCCGCGCGGTGATTCCACCCGAGTCGTGGGTCGTCAGTTCGACCTCGACAGTGGAATAGACGTTACGCCACTCCGGGTGATGGTTCATCTTCTCGGCCACGATCGCGACGGCCGTCATCCACGAGAACGCGGTCACGAAATCGCCGAATCGGAACGTTTTCGCGATCCGGTCAGTCCCGCGGCGCTCCCAACCGGGAAGTCCGCGCAACCGATCGTCAACCGCGGCAATTTCCAGACAATCACCTGCCATCCAGTCGCACTAGCAAGCGGCGGCCGCTGAAGGAACCCGCGGACGCGGCTGGCGCGGTATCGGCGCGCGCGCGTAGAAAGCTGCGAAACCGTGCCCCGTCTGGGGGTAAACCCGTCCTGCAGCGCCTCAGCGAGCCCCAGGGTAGTGGCGAAATGCTTCACCGATACCGAGGATCATCACCAGCGATGAACCGGTCAATGCCGGACCGCAGCGTCTGTACAACACCGCTGTTCGGCGTTCAGCGCGTGAGATGCAAGGTAAGGGATTTTTGCTTCGCAGGGCTGCGCGCCTTGTGCGCCAGCACAGGAAGTCTACCCCCCTGATTCCCTGACGCAGAGCGTGCGCTTTGCCATCAGCGGTCTTCGCGTTCCGGCCGGTAAGGCTTCTTCAGCCGCGGCTCTACACCTGCTTCGAGATACGGCTCGAGCCAACCGTGACCCGCATCCGGCCAGGCATCCACCATCGGCAGATACGGCTTGATATCGAGCAGCGGAGTTCCGTCGAGCAAGTCGATGCCGCGCACTTCGACGACCCCGCCACGGACGTCGACCGAACGGATCTGGACGCTCGTAAGCCCGATCTGTGACGGGCGGTTCGGAGCACGCGTGGCGAAAACGCCGCGTTTCGGTCCGCCACGCGGCGGTTTGACGCGATTGGCCCATCCCGTGCTGCGGTCGAAGACGAAGAGCAACCATGCACGTTCAAACGAATCGAGATCAGCCAGCGCGTCACGATAATCGCCCGCGATCTCCAGCGTGCCCTCGCTTTCCGACGCGGCAGCCGGCTGATGAGGGGCATCTTCGCGGCGACGCCACGGCGTGCGGGCATGACCGATGATACGAAGCTCGAGTGCCGCGCCCATCGAAGCCGGACTTTGAGGCGCCGATCCGCCGGAGCTTTTCATACGGATCAGCCGGGCAGACGCTCGAAGGTCGGCACGTCTTCGGGCACGAGGTGGAACGGTTGCTTGTCGCACGCGTAGATCACCACCTGCGGCCCCTCGAAACATGCCGGATCGTCGAAGGTTCCGACCTTGAACAGGACTGCGCCGGGCAGACCCTCGCTTCGCGTGAGCACGTGCGTCCCGCACTCCGCGCAGAACTCGCGCCCGACTGCACCGTCGAGATCGTTCCGGCGGAAAACTTTCGGAGCGCCTTTGGTGTAACGGAACCCCGCTTCGGCCATGCCCTGCACGTAATTCGGACCTCCACCCGAGATGTACTGACACTCGCGGCAGTGGCACTGTCCGCGAAAGAGTACGTCGCCGCTTGCCTGATAGCGAAGAGCCCCGCAGTAACATCCGCCTTCGACTTCCATAGTGAACCTCCGGATTCGGCGCGCTCGAACGCCGATGATCGGCGCATGCTACCCGCCGGCAGCATGCTTGCCCAGCACGTCGCACGCCGACTTGCCCGGGAGCCGCTCGCGTATATATGTTGCGCACGCGACAAATCCTCGCGGTGACCTCATGACAGAGACACATCTACCTGATTGCGGTTTGTACCGGACCGGGATCGCGCTCCCGTCGCGATCGGAAGACGTTCCGGCCGGATCGCTCGTCTACTTTCACAACCACAGCGACCAGGGCCCGCCGATGGTCGTCACGCCGCACGACAACGAGAACAACTGTTGGCGTTTTCATGAGCGCGGCTGGTCTGTCGAGGACAGCGACTTCGTAGAAAAGATGGTGCCGCTGAAACCCGAGGGGCTGTACCTCAACACCCGACACCTCCACATTACCCGTGAAGAGGTCATCCCCGAGCGCACGCTCATTCAGCTGGGATACAACCGGAAAGCCGATACGATCCTGTTCGTCGGACGCTTCGAGGGCAACGCCATCGTTTTTCCGCAGCAGGGATACGCGTTCGAATCCGCGCAGATCCAGGAGACACTCGAACCCGCGTTGTTCCACGTCCCGCGCAAGCCGAAGACCGAGGAGGTCAACTGAGCAGCCGGTAACCGGCGCGCTCGCTACACAACCATATGGCTTCCGGATCGAAAAAGGTCATCTACGCCGCGCTGATCGGCAACCTTCTGATCGCAATCACCAAGTTCATCGCCGGCGGGATCACCGGCAGCTCGGCCATGTTCTCCGAAGGCGTTCACTCGCTCGTCGATACCGGCAACCAGGGACTGCTGCTGCTCGGCCTGCGTCGAGCCGGCCAGGCTCCGGACGCTACTCATCCTTACGGCTACGGGAAAGAGGTCTACTTCTGGAGCTTCGTCGTCGCGATCATGATTTTCGCGGTCGGCTCCGGAGTCTCCCTCTACGAGGGCATCCATCGACTGCTCGACCCTCACCCGGTCTCAAGACCGCTGGTGAACTACATCGTACTCGCTCTCGCGATCGTCTTTGAAGGCGTGGCGTGGAAGATGGCGCTGAGCGAGTTCCAGGCGCAGAAGGGGAAACTCGGTTATCTCGAGGCTGTCCGGCGAGGAAAAGACCCGACCAACTTCGTGGTTCTGTTTGAGGACTCGGCGGCGATGCTCGGCTTGATCATCGCGCTCGCCGGCGTCGCGCTCGGTCAGATCACCGGCAATCCGATCTGGGACGGCGTCGCCGCGACATTGATCGGGATCATCCTCGCATTGGTGGCAATCTGGCTCGCGTTCGAAACCAAGGGACTGCTGATCGGCGAATCCGCGCGCAGGGAAGTCGTGGAGGCCATTCAGCGGCTGGCCCGCGCAGCCGAGCACGTCGAGGCGGTCGGCGAAGTCCTGACCCTTCACATGGGTCCGAACTTCATCCTCGTAAATCTGAACGTCGGCTTCGCCGATGTCAGCGCCGACGAGATCGAACATTCGATTGCCGGCCTCGATCGCGAGATCAAGTACCTGTTCCCGGAGGTCAAGCGCGTGTTCATCGAGGCGGAGGCGATCAGCGGCAAACGCGGCCCGAAGAGCACCCCGCGCGGCTGAACTCGGATGGACCTGCTCATGACTGCGGCGGCCTGGATGCCCGCGCTGATCTTCCCCGCCGCTACTTTCAGTCAGCTGCTCACAGTCTGGCGCGCCACGGACCGCTCGGCGGTAAGTATTCCAACGTGGTCGCTGTTCGGCTTCGCGAACCTCGGCGCGCTCGTACTCGCCGCTCCGGACGGCTCGATCGCATGGCTGCAGGCCGGGGTCGGCTTCGGCCTTACGGCCGTTCTCGATCTGCTGATCGTGATTGTCGCGGCTTCACGAATCGGCATCCCGGACGCTGCCGGCACTCACTGACGCACGATCAGCGGGACGCCGTCATTGGAAGCCCCCATCCATGTCAGCCGAAGAGCGTCGAGACGCAGGCGCGACTCTGCGACGTAACCGAGGAGCCCTTCGAGCTCGGACTCGACCGATTCAATCTCTTCCGGCCGAATCGCGTCATTGACGAGAGCCAGAGAGCGAAGACGCTCCAGCTCCGCGCCAAGCGCGCCCTCGAGCGCAGACCGCGCCGAGCAGCGCAAAGATTCAGCCCGCTCCGCCCCGAGGGCTTCACAACGATCGATCATCTTTGCCAGCACCGGGCGCAAGGCCGCCTGCTGTCCGGTGAGCCAACTCGCAGCGCCGCGCCGGAGTCGGCCTTCCGTCGCCGAGTCCAGCTCATCGCTACAATCCGCGAGCGTCGAATCGGTAGCGACGACTACGGGCGTTGGCGGCAGGAAACGGTCCACGTGCAGGTAGCCGGGCGCGATCGATTCGAGGATGAAAACAGCTTCCAGTTGTAAAGCCGGAGTCTTGCCTCGCGTCTGACCGGAACGCTCGACCACTGCGAACGAAGCATTCCCCGCTTCGGATGCGAGCAGAAGCTCCATGGCATCGCCGAGCAGCGGGTGGTCCGCCGTTACGAACCCCATGTCTTCGCGCACCAGCGCCGTCGCACGATCGAAGGTCAGGGCTGAGCGACCCTCGGCGACGGCCGGAAGCTCACTGCCCTGCATGGCGTTGCTGTCGAGCCTGTAGGTGCGCGGCTCGATCTCCTCGGCGTAGACCCGGAAGTGCTCGAGCAGCCGCACGAACAGCTCCTCGAGCGGGCGATCTTCATCTCCACCGGTGACCTTCGCGATCAGCTCCCCGGCGACCTCATGCCGCAGCGAGGCCATTTCGAGCAGGCGATCGCGACCGCTCTCGACACGAAGACCGAGTTCGTCGCGCATTGCCGAAGTCTCCTCGATCAATTCGGAAACGGCGTCGTCCTCGTCCGCCGACGAGGACGCGGCAACAGCGACCAGACGGCTCCCGAAGTGCGAAATCAGTGCCTGGCCGACTGTCGAGCCGCGCTCGAAGGAACGGGCGCCGTCTCGTTGCCAGCGAGCGACCGATTCGAGCGCAGAGCCACGATGCGATGGAACGGCGATATGCACCGTTCCGCGTTGGCCGATCCGATCGAGCCTTCCGATCCGCTGTTCGATCAGATCCGGATCGAGCGGGACGTCGAACATCACCAGGTGCCGCGCATGCTGGAAATTCCGACCCTCGCTGCCGATCTCCGAGCAGACCAGAAGACGTGCGCCCTCCGGCGAGGCGAACCAGGCAGCGTTCCGGTCACGCTGCACGAGAGTGAGATCTTCATGGAACAACGCGATGTCGACGTTGATTCGATCCTCGATTGCGGCCTTTATCGCCACTGCCTTTGCCGCGCTGGCACAGATGACCAACAGCTTTGTCGAAGACTCTTCCTGCCGGAGTCGCTCGACCAGCCACGCGATGCGCTCGTCGTATGCATCGATCTCCGGCCGCGTCGAGCTATCGTCCGACAAGCGCAGCGATTGTCGCCACGCAGGCGCCTGTGTTTCGACCATTCGATCGAACTCCTGACGCAGACATGCGTCGAGATCCGAGTCCGGGGCCGGCGTCGGCAGTGACGGGAACGCCCCTTCGCGATCCGGCATCTCCGGCAGAACGGCGCGGGTGTTTCGAAACATCACCCGTCCCGGGCCGTGCCGATCGATCAGAGCTGCCAGGAGGCCGCGGCGCCCCTCGTCGTCACGGGCTCGCGCCCTGACCGTATCTGTATCGAGGTCGAGCGCCGCGGCGAGCGCAGCGAAGTCTGAGTCGGTCGTCTTCCCTGCCGGATCCGACAGGCGCTCCGCAACCGCCGCGGTATCTCTGTACCCTTCGGCTTCTTCACGCCACGCCTCGAGGGACGAGTAGCGGTCGGGGTCGAGAAGCCTGAGCCGCGCGAAGTGACCCTCCTCACCGAGTTGTTCCGGCGTCGCAGTCAGCAGCAGCAACCCCTCGCTCGCCTGGCAGATCTGCTCGACGGCTTCGTATTCCGGACTCGGGGAATCGGGTGACCACGCGAGATGGTGGGCCTCATCGACAACCACGATGTCCCAGCCGGCATCGGCCGCCTGCGCAGCGCGCACGGGATCCTGCGCGACAAGCTCGATCGGCGCCAGCACACACTGCTCCGACAGAAAAGGGTTCTCCACGTCCGCGAAGTCTTCGACCGGATCGTCCCCCTGCTGCTGTGACCCCGGGCCTTCCACGGCTTCACACCTCTCCTCATCGAAGATCGCGAACGAGAGATTGAAGCGCCTGTGAAGCTCCACCAGCCACTGATGGATGAGTGAGCCGGGAACGAGAATGAGCACCCGCGACGCGCGCCCCGTGAGAAGCAACCGGTTGATCGTCAGGCAAGCCTCGATCGTCTTGCCAAGCCCCGTCTCGTCCGCCAGCAGAACACGCGGTGCACGCCGCGCCGCCGCCTCTGCCGCGACGTAGTATTGATGCGGCAGCAGCTCGATGCGTGCACCGCACAGTCCGCGCACCTGCGAGCGCCGCACCTGATGAAGCCGACGCGCCGTCTCCACCCGCAAAGCGAAATCCGCCGGCGGGTCGACGCGGCCGGCGGTCAGTCGCTCCCGCGCACCACCCAGCGCGACATCGGGTGCGACTCGCGTCTCCGCGACATCACGGCCCTGACAGTGATAGACAAACAGCCCTTCCCGCTCTGAAACCTCGTCGACCTGCAGCCGACTGCCGTCTTCTGTCGCGATTCGGTCGCCGGGTGCGAATCGAACGCGTCGCAGCGGCGCCGAACGCACCGCGTACCGACGGGTAACGTCCGCCGCGGCGAAATCGACGGTCATACTCCGACCGTCATCGCCGATCTCGACGACCATACCCAGCCCGAGTTCCGGCTCTGCGTCGCTGGTCCAGCGTTGCCCGATCGCGATCAATGACGTCCTGTCCACACCACCTCCACCGGAAATCCGATCAAGCCGACATATGCGAAATCAGCTTCTCGCACTGCGCCTGGTTCATGTAGCGAGGCACGGGGTAGTTCAGATACGCCTCGCCAAGTGCCTGCTTTGCAATCGGTTCAATGTCGCGCGGACGCAGTTCGGCGAGGGTGGAAGGAATTCCGATCTTCCCCATCAACTCACGAACGGCCGTGATGAAGGCGTCTGCCCGCGCGGCCTCGTCGCGCGATCCGCCCGCATCGAGGCCAACCGCATCCGCGAGCTCGGCCAGACTGCGCCGCGCCGGCTCTTTGGAAAACTCGAGGACATGCGGGAGTACGATCGCATTGGCCATGCCGTGCGGTGTTCTGTAGTACGCGCCGAACGTGTGGGCGATGGCGTGAACATACCCCACACCGGTACGCGTGAAGGCGAGACCTGCGTAATAAGCAGCGAGCGCCATCGACCGACGTGCTTCGACATTCGAACCGTCTGAATACGCCACGGGGAGATTCTCGAATACGAGCCTCGCTGCTGTCACTGCGTATGCACGCGTCTGCTCGTTCGCAGTTCGCGCCAGGTACGACTCGACCGCGTGGGTGAGCGCATCCATGCCCGTCGCCGCTGTGATGTGAGGGGGCAGACCCGTCATGAGCACCGGGTCGAGCGCGGTCATCGACGGGATCAGCTTGGGGTCGACGAAGAATTTCTTGGTGTGGGTGGAAGACTCAGAGACGACCGCTGCGAGCGTCACCTCGGAGCCGGTCCCGGCCGTGGTGGGAATGGCGAACAGCGGCGCCGGGAGCCTGCGCACCTTCATCCATCCTTCCAGCTTTGACGCCGGCTTCGGGTTGGTCGCCGCGGCAGCAATCACTTTCGCGGCGTCCATCGGCGATCCTCCGCCCACGGCCACGATCCCATCACACCCCTCGCTTCGGTATGCGGACAAACCGGCCTCGACCTGATCGAATGTCGGATCCGGCTCAACGCCATCGTAGATCGCGGACTTCACGCCGGCAGCCTCGAGATGGTCTGCGATCTTTCCGACGATCCCGATCTCGACCAGTCCACGGTCGGTCACGATGAGCAGCTTTTTCGAACCCGACTGCCCGATCGAGTTGCACAGATCGCGCGATGCATCGGGCCCGATGAAGGTCACCGGCACCTTGTCGGGCATCAGCCGCATGAGCGGCTTCGTGAGGGCAATGACAATTTCATGAAGAATACGTTTGATCTCGGCCATGGGCGCGAAAACCTCCTGAACTGCCTCCGAGTCTTCCGGTGAACGCCGTTCGCGACGCTCGGGGCACTCGGACAGCCGTTCTTTATACCTGCAATACCGTCTCTCGCCACGCCCGGGTCGAACCGGATCGAACCCGGTCAGGGACTTCGAAGTTCACGCAGCCGGGATGCCGACCGTGACCTTTGACAGGGTTCCGGCAGCGACCGACAACGGGGGTGGATGGACTGCCGTAATCGCGCGGCGCGGGCTCCGGACCCGGCTCCGGCATCGGATTGAAAACCAGACAGGAAAGAAGCGGATGATCGGCTACACCACCATCGGAACCAGCGACCTCGGGCGGGCGACCGCCTTCTATGATGCCCTCCTCGCAGAGGTCGGCTCCAAGCAACTATTCAACGCCGAGCGAATCTTTTTCTACGGAACCTCGCTCGAGGGCGGCGGAATGCTCGCAGTCTGCACGCCCTACGATGAAAAAGATCCGGCACCGGGCAACGGCAACATGGTCGCGATCCCCGGGGGCTCACCCGAGGGAGTCGACCGGTTGTACGCGCGTGCGATCGAGCTGGGGGCTACCGATGAGGGTGAACCCGGCGAGCGCCTGCCGATCTTTTACGGCGCTTACGTAAGGGATCTCGACGGCAACAAGCTCTGTTTCTTCCACATGTCGCTCGGCTGATACCCGGCTGCGGCGCGCAAGCGATCCGCCTGGCACATCGGGGTCAGGCCGGATCGCTCCGCGTCGGCGTCACCGCGTCCATCGAATAGCGCGGCGTACCTTCCTCGAAAAGTTTGAAGAAGTCCTCACCGAACGGGTCGACCCCGAGCATCGGCATGGACCCGCGGCGAATGGTCCAGTCCCGAGGCGAGAGCTTTCCAGCTGTCTCGAAGTGTCGGGCAGCGGCCTCCTTGCGCCCGTCTTCGTAGAGAAACCAGGCCAGCGCCCGCTCGGCTCTGGACAGCTGTGATTCGTCGGACGGACCCGGCTGGTGCTCACGAACCGCACCGGCCTCCATCGCTCCCTTTCCGGTCTTGACCCATTCGCGAATCATATCGAGATACGGCGCGGACCGCTTGCCGTGGAATTCCGTGAAAATGTCGGTCCCGTACTGGGCGTCATGCGGCCGACAGATCACGCCTTCCTCGTTGATCCAGATCATCGTCGGAACGTTGGAGATGTTGTAGAGCTCCGCGACGACGTGACCGGTGTCGACGACACTGGGATGCGTCGAACCGGCCCGTTCGATAAACGGCCGGATGTCATCAGCGCTCCGATCCAGAGCGACCGTGAACGGGACAAAACCCTGATCGCCGAGCTCCTCGTAAAGTGCCTGCCAGACCGGCAGGTCCTCACGGCATCCTCACCAGGACGCGTGGGCGATGAGCAGTACTTTTTTGCCTCGGTGCTGCGACAGGCTGTGAAGATTCCCGTCGAGATCGGGCAGGGAAAAATCCGGCGCCTCCAGGGACTCCATCTGCGCAGCGCGCGCGGCGCGGGGTGTGCCGATTGCAGCAGCTCTCTCGGCGACGTCGAGCGCCAGGGGGCGGTCGAGAAGGTCGGCCAGGCCCCGAAGGTCGACCTCGCCATCGACAACGAGACGAGACGGGTCCGAGACTCGGACGCAGACTTCGCCGCGACACAAGCCTTCGGGCTTGAGCTCCCATCCGATACCCGAGTTCAGGGCATCCGGCGCGATCCGCACAGCCCCGTCGCGGATCTCCACCGGAAGCTCAATCCGTTTTTCTCCGTCGATCAAAAGGACGGGACGGTTCATGGCAATTGACCTCCAACCCCCCTTTTACGCCTCTGCTCGGCTGAAGGAAAAAACGCCGGATCAGGCAGCATTCCCGGCCGTGATCAGCGTCCGTTATGCGTGCCGCGTCGGCGCCTTATGCAACGGCTCGCGAAAACTCCGAATCGGCAAGAAGGACCCGCCCGACCCGAAACATTGCCTTCCAAACCGGGGAGAATTTGAGATACTGTCCGGAAAACCGAGCGCCTGCTCATGATATTCCGCTGACTATCGTCAGAGAACACCGGAGATTGTTGAATCGATGCGCCTGAAAAACGCCCTTGCTGCCGTCAGCCTGGCTGCCGTTGTGCCGACTGCAGCTCATGCCCAGCCGTCTTACGTGAATTTCGAGTCCGGCTCCGTTCGCCCGATGGCACTCAGCCCGGACGGCACGCGGTTGTTCGCCGCGAACACACCGGACAACCGCATCGAAGTATTCGATGTCCATGCCGGTGGCATCACTCACACGGAGTCGATCCCGGTAGGAATGGACCCGGTAGCGATTGCGGCGCGCAGTAACTCCGAGATCTGGGTCGTCAACCATTTGTCCGACAGCGTATCGATCGTCGACGTGTCGGCGATTCCCGGTCGGGTCGTGACCACGCTTCTCGTCGGCGATGAACCGCGCGATATCGTCTTTGCCGGCACCGGAGGAAACAGGGCCTTCATTACCACAGCCCACCGCGGACAGCAGCGAACCAATCCCGCGATCGCCGGCGTTCCCGGAGCGGGTGATCCCCAGTTCACAGCTCCGGGAGTCGGCCGGGCGGACGTATGGGTGTTCGATGCGAACAACCTCGGATCTGCCATCGGCGGAACGCCGCTGGAAATCGTCAGCTTCTTCGCGGACACACCGCGCGGGCTCGCGAAGAAGGCGGATGGATCAACCGTCTACGTCTGCGGGTTCAACACGGGAAACCAGACCACGATCGTCAACGAAGGCACGGTATGCGACGGCTTCCAGTCGTCAGGCGGATGCTCCGGAGACGGGATTTCGATGCCCGGCGGATTGCCGGGAGGTCAGATGCCCGGCGGTGAGCCGGGACCGAGCGCCAACATTGATGGCGTGGCGGCGCCGGAGGTCGGACTGATCGTCAAATACGACCGGCAGTCGGGAATATGGACCGATGAGCTCTCGCGGAACTGGAATAACGCCGTCCGGTTCAACCTGCCCGACGAAGACTGCTTCGCCCTCGATGCAGCTACGCTCAATCAGACGGCCGTTCACGCTCACATCGGCACGACGCTCTTCAACGCAGCGGTCCACCCGGTGACCGGTGATCTCTACGTCTCGAACCAGGAGGCGATCAACGAGGTCCGATTCGAAGGCCCGGGGACCATGACGGGCTCGACCGTCCAGGGCCGGCTGGCCGAGGCTCGTGTGACAATCATCGAGGATCCCGACACGACCGATCCAAGCGGAGCGAATGTACTCGCACGACACCTGAACAAGCACATCAATTACGCGGTTCTCGCTTCCGACCCGGGTTTCGACCCGACGGTCCGTGACCACAGCCTCGCAACCCCGCTCGAGATGGTCTTCGACTCGACGGGCACGAAAATCTACATCGCCGCCTTCGGGTCAGGGAAGGTCGGGGTGCTCGATGCAGCCGCACTCAAGAACGATTCGTTCAACCCGACCACCGCGAGCGCCGACTACATTCAGGTTTCCGGCGGAGGCCCCGCCGGTCTCATCCTCGACGAGACCAACCAGCAACTCCTCGTCCTGACGCGTTTCGACAACTCGATCTCCGTCGTCGACCTCGGCAGCAACGCAGAAACGGATCACATCGCGCTGCACAACCCGGAGCCGGCCTCCGTCACCGACGGCAGGCGCTTCCTCTACGATGCCGACTTCACGTCGGCCAACGGCGAGGCTTCGTGCTCGAGCTGCCACATCTTCGGCGACACGGACCATCTGGCGTGGAACCTCGGCGTCCCCGAGGAACATGTCACCACCAACCCGGTAGGCCCCGGAGGCATCAAGCTCGGCATCGCAGCGCCGGGAGATACCAATGGTGGCGCAGGCGTCGCCGAGTTCCACCCGATGAAGGGGCCAATGGGAACTCAGACCCTGAAGGGGCTGTCGACGCATGGCCCGATGCACTGGCGAGGCGATCGCGCCGACGGTGTTTTCGGGAGCGGGACCGGCGAAGAGCTTTCGTTCAATAATTTCATCGTCGCATTTCAGGGCCTCGTGGGTCGCGAGTTCGCAATCACGCCGACCGACATGCAGGCATTCACCACTTTCTCGCTCGGAATGATGTTGCCGCCGAACCCGGTCCGCGCCCTGGACAATTCGCTCACAGCCGAACAGCAGGGCGGCGCCGATTTCTACCTGGGAACCAGGCTGTCCGATGGTATCCCCGGCTTCGGTTTCACCTGCAATGGCTGTCACGTGCTCGACAGCTCGCAGGGCTTCTTCGGCACCGATGGCGGCTTCAGCTTCGAGGCCGAGACGCAGATCATGAAGGTCGCGCATCTGCGCAACCTCTACACTCGAGTCGGCATGTTCGGGATGCCCGACACCGACTTCTTCCGAAGCGGAAACAACGGCGCGCAAGGAGATCAGATCCGCGGGTTCGGCTTCATCCACGATGCATCGACGGACACGCTTTTCCGGTTCTTCACAGCGGATGTCTTCCAGGAGAACGGAAGCGTGGGCTTCGATGGTCCTCAGAACGGAGACGACAAACGCCGGCAGATGGAGTCCTTCATGCTGGCTTTCGAGAACGACGTCGCCCCGATTGTCGGCCAGCAGATCACACTCACGAGCACCAATGCCGCCACTGTAAATTCCCGAATCGACCTGATGAGCGATCGCTGTCAGACACCCTTCGAATCGGCGACGCTCGGGGGACTGGTCACGGAGTGCGACCTCATCGTCAAGGGAGTGTTCGGCGGAGAGGCACGCGGTGCCGTTCTGCAGGGCGGCGTGTTCATCAGCGACCGAGCCGGGGATCCCTCCTTGACCGACGCACAGATGCGCAGCCTCGCCACGACGCCCGGGCAGGAGATTACCTACACGGCGGTGCCGCCGGGCTCCGGCACGCGCATGGGCATTGATCGCGATCTCGATAGCGTTCTGGACGGCGACGACAACTGCCCCGGCACACCGAACGCGGGCCAGGCCGATTCCGACAACAACGGCGTCGGAGATGCCTGCGAGGGCGGCGGAGTCACGACAACGACCACCACGTCCACGACCTCGACGACCTCGACGACATCGACAACTTCGACCACTCTGTCCGGAACCCACGGCCCGTTCCCGACTCGGTCGCTGAAGATTGCCCGGCTGACCAAGCCGGCAGGCCAGCAGAAGCTCACTCTCAAGAGCGAGGACATGGACGGCACCGGCTTGTTCTTCACCCCGCTCAGCGAGGACCTGACGATTACGCTGTCGCTTCCAAATGGAACCGTTGTGGGTTCCGCGACGATTCCCGCTGGTGATCCGGACTGGAAGGCTTCAGCCTCATCGTTCCGCTGGAAAGCCAAGGCGGCGCCGCACCCGGAAGGTCTTCGCAGCGCAAGACTGGGCAGCTCCGGACGGCCGTTCGCGTTCAGCACGAAGGCCGGGAATATCGACGCTTCGGGGGCTGGATCGGCGGGCGCGGGCGGCTTCGTGATCACGCTGACGATCGGAGATGATGCGTGGTCGGGCCCGACACCCGGATGCCGGCTCTCCGGGAGTGGAAACACGCTGAAGTGCGGGTGACCGCAGGTCCCTTTCGCGACGAACGGGCGCCGCTGGCCGGCGCCTATTCGTCGCGCAGGATGTGACAGTTATACCCGCCCGGATTCTTGTCGAGGTAATCCTGATGGTACTGCTCAGCAGTCCAGAACGGACCGAGCTCAGCAACTTCCGTCACGACCGGGTCTCGCCATCTTCCTGACTCGGCTTCTTCCTTCACGATCTCGGCTGCAATCCGTCTCTGCTCGAGCGATGAGACAAAGATCGCCGAGCGGTACTGCGTGCCGACGTCGTTGTGCTGACGGTTGAGCGTCGTGGGGTCGTGGAGGCGGAAAAAGTAGCGCACGATCTCTGCGTAGCTGATCTTCTCCGGGTCGAATTCGACCAGGACCGCCTCGGCATGACCGGTGTGCCCTCCGCAGACGGACCGGTAGTCCGGCTTGTCCGTCAAGCCTCCCGTATACCCGACCTCCGTGCGAATGACGCCGTCGAGTTGTTTGAACAGATGCTCAACGCCCCAGAAGCAGCCTGCGGCGAGAACCGCGGTTTCGGTGGTCGTGAACGGGTCGGTCATTTCAAGTGTTCTCCACGAAACCCTCTGCATCCACAGAGAGACGAATACCGAGAATTTTCGAGAGCGTACCATCAGTCGGCTGCGACTCCCACTGCCGCCCGTCCGTCAATCGATCGATTCAGGGGGGATCCGCTGAGACCCCGACAGCCGGCCCGAAGATCGCCGCACCCCCTGCCGGAGCGGTGACCGCCACAGGCGTCGCGCACGCCGAAGCCCGGCGTTTCTGGCTCTGCAGGCAAAAGACGCACCGGCAGCCCCGCAGACTGCTTCCCTCGAGTCGCGCGGCGGCGTATCCTCTCCCGAGTCCGCTGAAGTCTGTCGAAGGCTGCGGTGCGGACTTTTTACGATGGCAGACGAATCGAAAACCATGTCACGCAAAGAGCGTGAGCTGCAGTTTCGCCTCGACCTCGTTCTGGACGCCGCCCTGGAAGTGTTCATGGAGCAGCCCTACGCGGCGGCCAAGATCGACGATATCGCGGAGCGCGCAGAGCTTTCCGTCGGCACTCTTTACAACCTGTTCGACAGCAAGCAGGAGATCTACAAGGCGATGGTTTCGCGCCAGCAGGATCTCTATTTCTCTCGCGCACACGCCGAGCTCGACGTGCAAAGCGACCCCAGCGAGCAAGTCCGCTCGGTCGTTCGCATTTTTCTCGTTCACGTCAGCGAGAACTTCAAAGCGTGGCGCTTCCACGTCTATGCCAGCGCCGGACTCAGCTCGACGATCCGAAACGAACTTTACGCCGACGCGCGCGTGTCCATGACAGCGTTTCTGCAACGGCTTACCGGCGTTTGCGCGACCGGGCTGGAATCCGGCGTGTTCAAAAGCGGGCTTCAGCCGCAGGACATGGCGCTGGCCATAAACGCCGTTTCCGAAGCGTGCACCAATCTGGCCTTCCAGAAAGACGACCCTGATTTGCAAAAGCTGATGCCTGCCGCCGTCGAGGCTGTGGATCGTATCGCCGGTGTCGCCCACTGACCTGACTCTCGGTCGCGGCCTTTCCTTACAGGGAATGATCCGGCGCAGCTCGGTCATCCACGGGCGTGAGCCATGAGAACGATTCAAATCATCCGGTTCCGCACGATCGGGTGTCTTCTGGTGCTCGCCGTCGGGGCCATGCCTGCCGGATGCGCGCGTTACCGTGCAAACCCCCCACTGGACTCGTGGGACCATACACGCCCGCTGCTCTCGATGGGCCGGTCATCGAAAACCGACTCGGCATTGATCCTGCTGGCGTTTTCGGGCGGCGGCACTCGCGCGGCAGCCCTCTCATACGGCGTACTCGAAGAACTACGCGACACGCACGTCGAGGTCGACGGGCAGAATCTGCGTATGGTGGATCAGGTCGACGTCATCTCGGGCGTCTCCGGCGGAAGTTTCACCGCGGCGTATTACGGTCTCTTCGGCGACCGGACCTTCGAAGATTTCGAGTCGCGAGTCCTGCGTCGGAACCTGCAGCGTGATCTCTGGCGCCGGCTGCTGAACCCCTACAACTTGCTCAGACTGGCAAGCCCCCACTTCAACCGCAGCGATCTTGCCGCGGAGTATTACGACTCGAAAATCTTCGATAGGAAAACGATCGGTAATTTTGCGGACGTAGCCGGGCCGGCGATCCTCATCAATGCGACGGACTTCGTTCGCGGAAGTCGATTCGCGTTCATCCGGGAGTATTTCGATCCGATCTGCAGCGACCTGCTGAAATATCCCGTGGCGCGAGCGGTCGCCGCGTCCTCCTCGGTTCCTGGACCTTTTCCTCCTCTGAAATTGCGCAATCATGCAGGAACGTGCGGCTACAATGAACCTCCATGGATTGCGCAAACGCTCGAGACCGATACCGCCCACGGTCGCCGTTACATTGAAGCCCGTCTCGCGGCGTCGTATCTCGATCGCACTGAGGGCAACGACATCTACCTCGTGGACGGCGGCTTGACCGACAATCTCGGGATCCGCGGGACCTTCGACCGCGTGATCAAAGACGGGGGCATCAGCGAAATGCTCGACACCGCCGGCCGCGAAGAGGTCAATCAGATTCTGATCATTCTCGTCAATGCACAGACCGAACCGGACCTCGACTTCGACCGCGGCAGCTTCTTCCAATCCCTCGCACTCATGGCCGGCGTGAGCGCAGGCATCCAGATTCGGCGCTTCAACTACGAGACGATCGAGCTTGTCCGTAACAGCTTCCAGCAATGGGCAGAGCTGCGTAGCCATCGCGGACATCCGATCGATTTCCGAATGGTCGAGATCAGCTTTTCTCAGATTCGCGATGGGGAAACGCGACGTTACTTCAACAACCTTCCTACCAGCCTCGCCCTGCCTCAAAGCGCGGTCTTGCGTCTCAGGGAGGCCGGCCGCAACCTGCTCCGCGAATCGACTGACTTCCAGGAAGCTGTCGAGATTCTCAAATCGGGGCGGGTCCGTGAATCCGAGCTGCGCCGCACCGCAGCCGACTGAATCGCCCCACCCCCCACGTGCGCCTCGAACCATCGCGGTCGTCAACGCCCCCGTTAAGGCCCGCGTCGGCGCCCCCATGGTGCAATGCGCGAAGCGGATCCTGCTTGCACTGTGATTTGCCGGGCCGCCGTGTTACCCGTTCCTCTATTAGGGACGCTTCCGCTCGACGTGGGAGCTTTCCGGATATGTCGCGTTTCTGGAGCAAAGCACTCAAGGTCCTCACAGTAGCGCTGTTTGCGCTCTGGGTGCCCCTCGGCCCGTTCCTTTCGGTCGCGGGCGCCTCCATGCAGTCCTCACCCTGCTGCCAGCACAAATCGGCTCGCAAGGTCGGCTGCCATGGCAGTGCAACGACTGCAGCCTCCCAGGAAGAGGCAAAGAAGTCCTGCCGATGCCACAAGCAACTCGAGCTGCGCAGCGCACGCTGCGGCTGCGGCAACCACGCTCAGGACTTGATGCTGCAGGCCGATCCGGCCCGACTCAGTATGAAAACGGTCCTGTCTCCCGCCCCGCTCAGCCATCCGGTGAGTGTCCAGGTCGGGGTGTATGAAGGGGCCCTGGTCCTGCCTGAACGTCCCCCTCCCATTTCCTGACTCCGACCACGAACAATTCGTTGTTGAGCCACGCATGAATTCGCGGCGTGCGCTCCGGCGACAGTATCGCTGCGATGCGCTCGTATGCGGGCGCGTCTCGGCGATGTAGAGCCGGCTCAGCGGACACGTATCAACACGCGACGGTTCCCGCCGGCTCTCAGAAGTTCGCTGGCAACCGCAACGTTCGGAAGTCCAGTCCATCACTGCTCCGCGCGGCCGTTGCCGCGTGGCAGATGGAACACGTGTTCACGACTTTCCCGGGGAGGCCAGGTGCCGTCCCGCGCAGTCGGGTTCACGCGGGGTGGTGTGGCGGACAGGAACATTGATGTGAAGAAGCAGAATCGGAAGTACCGGCTCAGTGCGTTCGCGCCGAGCCTCCTCGCCGTTCTCGTTGCGGCGACGATTCACGGCTCCGCGCCGACGGTACACGCGTGTGACGTTTGCTCGATCTATATCGGCACAACCAAGCAGGAACAGCGTAAGGGACCGTTTGTCGCCGCTGCCGAGCAGTTCACGCGCTTCGGCACTCTTCAACTCAATGGAAAAGAAATTCCGAACTTCGACAACGAGCGCGTCGACAGCTCGATCACTCAGTTCGTGCTCGGTTACACATTCAGCCGCAGGGCTCACGTGCAGGTAAATGTCCCGTTCATCAACCGCGACTATCGGCGGGTTACGGCGACCGGGACCGAGTCAGGCAAGGAGACCGGTGTCGGCGACATTATGCTCGTCGGTCGCTACAGCGTGGTGCAGACGGTCTTTCCCAACAGCATCCTCAACCTCGACCTCGTCGGCGGTTTGAAGTTGCCGAGCGGCAGTACCGATCGGCTCGGGGAAGATCCGATTCCCGTACCGGAGGCGGCCGAAGCCAGAGGGAGTTCATTTTCCCGGCAGACCATCGAGGGGCCGCGTCCGCACCACGATGGTGAAACGTCGATCAGCGGTGTCCACGGTCATGATCTGACACTGGGAACCGGGTCGGTGGACGGCATGATCGGAACGCGGCTTTTCACCTCGTACCAAAGGCTGTTCTTCGCCGCGGGCGTGCAATACATGCTCCGCACCGAGGGAGACTACAAGTACCACTACGCCAACGAGCTCCAGTGGAATTCGAGCATAGGCGCGTATGTACTCCTCAACCACGACTACACGTTCGCGCTCGAGTCGTGGATCCACGGCGAGACCAAGGGCAAGGATACCCAGAACGGGGTGCGCATCGACGACACCTCGGTAACCGCCCTCTATATCGGCCCGAAAGCCCGATTCAGTTATCGCGACCGGACCAATGCTGATTTCGGTATCGGTTTTCCGGTCATTCAGAACACTACCGATCTCCAGATCGTCGCAGACTGGAGAATTCGTGCTGCATGGATCTGGCACTTCTGACGCATGGAGCCCATGCAACGCGAACCACAAAAGGAATTGGGAACATGCATCACTTACAGGTGACAGGAACGCTCCGAAGCAGAACTCGAGGCCGCACCACGGCAACCGCAATCGGCGCCGCTGCAGCAGTGCTGGTCATGTCGTTGTGCAGTCCGACGCCCGCGCAAGCAGACGATGAGGTACATTCGGAAATCCTCTTCTACTCGGCCGCGGATGGCGGCGGACAGATCATGGCAGACTTTGATTTTTCCGAACATGTGCACGTCGCGCCAGTGGGATGCAGCTCAGGGAGCTGTGTTTACACCCACCAAGGAACGGGACTGGTGGCAGCGGGGCCGGGCGAGGCGCACCACGGTCTTTACCTGCTCGACGATGGCATTCTGTTCACCCTCGAGATCGTATCCATCAGCCCGGAAGTCTCGATCCGCTCCGGCAACGCGACACTGAATACGGACGGGCAGATCCTGCGACTGGGTTTCAGCCCCTTCCATCTCGACCTCGTATGGCAGTTGGAGCTGCCGGAGGGCGACGTTCACGAGGCGTCGGTTACATTCAAGGTCACGAGCAGCTCCCCTGCGTACCTCGACTCGCCGCCGTACACGCTGTGGCTATCGAACGAGGAAGAGCATCATGAGACGACGACCACCACGATGGGCTTCGTCACCACCACGACGCACGACGCGCATTCTCACTGCGGAGACGGGTTCGTCGACCACGGGGAGACATGTGATGAAGGGCATCACCATTGGTCCATGGGCCATCACTGCGGCGCGGATTGCAATCTGCTGGCCTGTGGTGACCCCGACGATACCGGCGAGGTCACCGTCGTCGATGCGCTCCATACGCTGAAAACCGCGGTCGATCTGGCCTCCTGTGACCTCTGCGTTTGCGACGTCAACAGCGACCGGAGCATCACGCCGAGCGATGCCCTTTTGAGCCTCCAGGAGGCAACCCAGAGCTCACACCACGCGATGGAGTGTCCCGCCTGCGAGTGATCCTGGGGAAATCAGCTCCAGGCCGTGCCGGTGATTCGTCGATAGGCTTCGCGGTATTTGTCCGCGGTCCTCTCGACGATTTCATCCGGCATGGCCGGCGCGGGAGGATTCTTGTCCCACCCGGTGCTCTCGAGCCAGTCTCGTACGAACTGCTTGTCGAAGCTGGGCGGGCTGATCCCGGTCTCGTACTCGTCGGCGGGCCAGAAACGGCTGCTGTCGGGCGTAAGCACCTCGTCGATCAGGATCAGCTCGCCGTCCAGCATGCCGAACTCGAATTTGGTATCGGCGAGGATGATTCCCTGCTCGCGCGCGTGCCGAGCGCCCTCGGAGTACAGGCGGATTGAAAGCTCCGCGACACGGTCGGCGATCTCTTTGCCGACGATCTCAGCGGCCCGCTCGGGGCTGATGTTCTCGTCATGGAATCCCTGCTCGGCCTTGGTCGAAGGCGTGAACAGCGGCTCGGGCAGTTGCTGAGCCTGGTCCAGTCCCGGCGGAAGCGGAATATCGCATACGGTTCCCTGCTTCTGGTACTCCTTCCAACCCGAACCCGCGATGTAGCCGCGAACACTACATTCGATGGCAAGCGGTTGCGCTTTCTTCACGACAACAGCTCTCCGATCGAGCTGCGCGAGCGAGTCCGCATCGTCGATGAAGTCGGCAGGAGTGGCGCCGGAAAGATGATTCGGAGTTACGTCCGAGAAGCGGTCGAACCAGAAGTTGCTGATCTGCGTGAGAATCGCGCCTTTGTCGGGGATCGGCTTGTCGAGGATGATATCAAAGGCTGAGATACGATCGGTCACGACGAGCATCAAGTGCTTGTCGTCCATCTCGTAAATGTCGCGCACTTTGCCGCGGTTGAGAAGTTTCGCTCCTTTGATCTGAGTTTCCAGCAATCCGTTCATGGCTCCTCCGTGGAGGGCGGAAGATTCCGCATTCGCGAAGATTTTGCGACCCCGCAGACGGAGAAAGATGCTGTGACAGGAAAAACGAAGGGGCGTGCCGAACTCCGGATGGACCAGACCCGGCGGCACGCCCCTGTCGGGTCGAGGGGGACGACCCGAACGCCGTTCACCACCGGGCTCGTAGTTTCGGGGAGGCCCCTCGCCTGACGAAGCAGGCGCCGCCCGGGGTGAAATGCCTGCGCTGAGGGAGGATCGAACGTGTCCTCGTCTCCCGCGCACTGTCCATGTTGGCAGCCTCAGCCATAGCCGCAAATAGATAAATAGACTCGACTCTTCGGTTTTTCCGATGCCGAATTCCGGCCCGATTGACGCACCGGCGCCTTACTTGTATGTACAATCTTTATGGGCAGCAGCCGACCGGATCTGGAAAACAGCGGAAAGTCTGACGTGCTCGCTTTGTGCGCCTGCTTCAAAGCGCGCAGCGCGGCCCGCGCCGTGACCGCGCTCTATGACGAGTCCCTCGAAACCACCGGACTCAAAATCACCCAGTTCGCCACACTCAGCGTCATCCGATCGCGAGGAACGGTCAGTATGCAGAGGCTCGCTGAGGAACTGGGGCTCGACCCGAGCACGATGTCGCGAACCCTGCGGCCCCTGGAGGCGCGCGAGCTTGTCCGATCCGGTAACGGCTCGGATCGCCGGATTCGGGAGCTATCCCTGACAGGCAGCGGCGAGAGGATTTTCCTCGAATGTCAGGCGCGGTGGACGCGAGCCCAGAGCAGGCTGAGAGAGCGCCTGGGAGAGGACACCTTCGTTCGCGTTCTCGCAGATCTGGAGACCGTGGCAGATCGACTCAACGCCTTCGACGACAGCCACGATAAGATTCAGCAGAACCCATCGAACTGAAACCTCGTCTCGAACGAGATGGACCGGCGCCGCGCCGGAGGAGATCACCAGTGGGAGCAAACAGCCGAGCACAGGAAGCCCATCCCAGCGTGTCGAGAAGCGCGATCGAGCTGGACGCGAAAAACCTGCCCACGGTCTGCGTGTTGTGCAGTCACAACTGCGGGATCCGGGTTGATGTGGAAGATGGGAGAATCACCGAGATCCGTGCCGACCATGAGAATCCGATCTCGCACGGCTACATCTGCAACAAAGCCGTTACATGCGACCGGTATGCCCATCACGAACAGCGCGTCCTGTCTCCGCTGCAGAAGCAACCCGACGGCAGCTTTGAACCTGTCGACTGGGACACGGCAATCGCCGATATAGGCGCCAGGCTGCGGACGATTCGCGACGAACACGGACCGCGCGCGCGCGCGGCGTGCGGCGGCGGCGGGCAGGCCAACCACCTCGACATTCCGTTTCTCCAGATGTGGATGAACGCCGTCGGAACCCAGCGACTTTTCAACGCCTACGCGCAGGAGAAAACCCAGCACCACCTTATCGATCACTGGATGTTCGATGCACCTTCGACACTGGTCCTTCATGCGGATGTGGACGAGGCGACCTACCTCGTGGTGATGGGAACGAATCCTCGAATCAGCAATCGCGGCCACAACCCGACGGAGACGTTCAAGGCCCTCGGCAAGAAAGACGCATGCAAAGTGGTGGCTGTCGACCCGCGCGAAACCGAGACTACGCGCGGCGCCGACCAACATGTCCGCGTCAGGCCGGGCGGCGACTCGTACCTGCTCATGGGGATGGCCGCATCGATCGTGCAGAACGAGTTGTACGACGCAGAGTTCGTCGAGGCTCACACAGCCGGAATGAACGAGCTCCGCGACATCCTCTCGCGTACCGATGTCGACGAGATGGCACGGCGCGCTGGCCTCGAGGCCGCGACCATTCATTCGATGGCTCGTGAGCTCGCCGAAGCCGAACGCGGCTCGATCTTCTTCGACCTCGGTGTTGAACAGCAGCCTTTCTCAACGCTGATCTCTTATCTGATCCGTGTGGTCCTGGCGCTGACCGACAATGTCGGTCGAGCCGGCGGCGACGTGTGGCTCGAACTTCTCGTTCCTCCGACTCTCAGTTCGAGACGATTCGATGAGCCGGAGATAGCGCTGGCTTCGGGCATCCCGGCCGTGCGCGCGCTCGGCTCCGCGATGTTCTCACCGACGTTAATGCCGGAGGAGATACTCGTCGATCACCCTGAGCGCATCCGTGGCGCCATCATCGAAGGCGCCAACCCGCTCCTGTCGTACTCGGATACGAACGCATGGCGGACAGCGATCAAAAATCTCGACCTGCTGGTCGTCATCGACCCCGCCTTCACGGAAACGGCACAGCTTGCCGACTACGTGCTGCCGCCACCTTGCGGGTATGAAAAGTGGGAGATGGCGATGTTTCCCAAGGGGCACCCGAAGGTCATGACCCAGGTGCGGCCACCGGTGATTCCAGCGCCGGAACAGGCACGAACGGAGGCCGAGATTTACTCGAGAATCTGCGAGGCGATGGAGATCCTCGAGCCGCTGCCGGACGACCTGGCGGAGATCGGGAAGCCCGAAACTGCCGAGGCGCGCGCGGCCTTCATGACACAAGCGATGGGACTGGTCGGAGATGTCGCCGCACGCGGGATCAACGCCGAATCGCAGATCACCTACTGGGCTTATCGTGGCATCGGACACCACTTTCCAGCGCCGAACCTGATCGCGGTGTGGGCACTGATGGTACGCAACGCGCTCGAACGGAGCGAGCATGTACTCGCGACGCTCGGTCCGGAGTGGGCTGAGCGCAATCCCTTCGAAATCGGCGAGGAGCTCATGCGCCGTGTTCTGGATCACCCCGAGGGCGTCGAGATCGCCGATGTTTCGGCCAAGGACAACCTGTTCGACAACATGGGCTTCGATGACAAGCGGGTGAGGCTGTCACCCGAACCGATGCTCGCCGAGATGGAGCGGTTGCTCGAGACCGACATCGCGCACGACCCCGACTACCCGTTTGTCCTCGCAAGTGGACTTCGAACACGCTGGACCGCGAACACCATCCAACGTGCGCCGGAGTGGCGGAAAGGAAGCGGCCCGCATTGCGAGCTCAATTTGCACCCGGAAGATGCCCGATCACTCGGCGTTACCAAGGGCGACATGGTTCGCGTGACGACAACGCGTGGCTCTTTCGAACTGCCGGCGACTCTCGACACCAAGCTGATGCAGGGTCATTGCTGGATGCCGAACGGCTTCGGCATGCAGTACGGCAAGGATGCGAACGGCCCCTTCGAGATCGAAGGTGTCAACATGAATGAGATCACCGACGTTGCGGAGCGAGACCCCTTTACCGGGTGCCCGCATCATCGTTATGTACGGGTGAAGCTCACGTCTCTGACGACGGCCGAAGCAACGGTCTGAGCGCGGCGCTCGCGGCGGGGCGCTCGCGTGAGACGCGTGGGCGCCCCTCAATGATCGAAATCAGTCGACCGAAGCCGGCGCGTACTGCATGACAAGATGCGCCACTGCGGGTTCCGAGCCCGGATTTTCGTAGCTGTGCGGGATATCGGCACGGAAGAAGATGGTATCGCCCGGACCGAGTCGACCTTCCTTCTCTCCGGCTTTGATGACCAACGTTCCGCTCTTCACGACGATGTGCTCGTACGTACCCGCCGCATGCGGCTCGGCAGGCTCGAAGCATCCCGGATCGAGAGTGAGCTCGTAGACCTCCGGGGTTCGCGGGTCCCCCTGGAGATACAGGACTCGCGAGCGGAAGCTGCCGGCAGCATCGACGATGACGCTTCCGCGATCCGACGGCTGGATACGAAAGTCGGGATCAGAGGCCTGGGCGAGAACCGTGTTCGCGAGCAGCATTCCGAAGGGGACCTGCAAAGCCGTCGCAAGGTGCCAGATCGCACGCAGACTCGGGACCGCTTTTCCGCCCTCGAGCTTCTCGAGCAGATCGACGCGGATTCCACTGCGCTCGGCCACTGTCTCCATGGACAATCCGCGGGCCTGACGATGTCTGGCTACATTCTCGCCGACCGCCCGACCGATCTCCCGCCCCTCGGGGCTGTCGGGACCACGCAGGCTGTCGATGCGATCCGCCCGCATCTCCTCCATCAACGCCTCGGCGAGAGAGTCGTTGTTATCGGTGGTTTCCTTGGCGCTCACGGACCTGAACCAATCAAGTTTTCGGCACTGCCGCAATCCTTCGTGGCCCTGCGGCCAAAACCGGCGTCCCCGCAGCCGGCGGAACGCTTTGCGCGGGCCTCGGGCAGGTTCATCACGCCGTACCGCACTCCCGGGAGGGCATTGCGCGACCGACACCGCACGCTAAACTCATCCCGTGAGTTCGCGGCTCCAGAATCTGATCACGTTCGTCCTGCTGCTGGCCGTCCTGAACCTGCTGATGAAGGACCTGGACCTCGGCGTCCACTTTTCCATCGCAGGCAGCGTAGTGCTCACCCTGGTCGTGAATGCCCTTGTAAACGGCTTCGGAGGCGGGCGCGACGACTGAAGCCGTACGCTCAGTCTGCGCAAACCGGTTCGCAGTCCTGACGGAGTGAGTTCGTTCAGGTCTCGAACTCGACAAGCACATCCCCGGCGTCGACCGCCTGGCCCACCTCGACGTGAATTTTTGCGATACGTCCGTCACGGGGGGCGGCCACACCGCTCTGCATCTTCATCGACTCGAGCGTAAGCAGGACATCCCCTGCGTGAACCTCATCCCCTGCCTCGACGCGCACGTCCACAACCAGGCCCGGCATCGGACAGTCGAGGACCCCGCTGTCGCCGCCGTCGGTCGGCTCCGGCATCAGGTCCGCAAGACGCCACTCCCTCGGAGTGTAAATCTCGAACGTCCGCTTCACGCCGCAGTGCGCCGCGCCGATGAAGCTCTCGTCGTAATACAGAACAAAGCGCTCTCGATGTCCGTCAATTTCCAGCCGCAGGCGGCGCCGGTAGAACTCGAACGGAGGCGTTGTCACATCGTAGCTGCAGTTGTCGACGCCGACTTTCCATCGACCGGCGCCGCCCTGCGCTGACAGCCGGACCTCGAAGGCGTCGTCGCCACACTTGGCGAAGTAGACAACTTCATCCGCCCCTTCGGCCCGCACCCCGCCACTGCGCGGCGCCATCGGCTTGAGCGACTCGACCACGAGACCGCGGCGGTTGTGATGCACAAGCACGGTCGCGATCGCCATGTAGTGAAGTCGCTCGATCGGCGGCACCGGTCGCGCGTCCTCCGGATCCATATGCTCGGCGATGAAATTCGTCGTCATATCGCCGGCAACGAAACGCGGATGGTTGAGGATCTCGTTTGCGTAGTCGAGATTGGTCGACGGCCCCTCGATGTGGTAGCCGTTCAGAGCGTCGATCAGCGTCAGGCGCGCTTCTTCCCGCGTCGCACCGAAACCCACGACCTTCGACAGCAGCGAGTCGTAGTACACGCTGATGTTGCTGCCCGCCTCGACGCCGCTGTCAACCCGGACAGCGGCGCCACGGGGCTCCGAGTAGCGGGTAATCGGCCCTGTCGAGGGAGCGAAGCCTCGCTCCGGGTCCTCGGCGCAGATTCTCGCCTCGATTGCCCAGCCGTTGATCTGTATCCGGTCCTGCTCGAGCCCGATCGGCTCGCCCATCGCAATGCGAAGCTGCCGCTCGACGAGATCGAGGCCCGTGACGAACTCCGTGACGGGATGCTCGACCTGCAAGCGCGTGTTCATCTCGAGGAAGTAAAAGCTCTCGTCCTCATCGAGGATGAACTCGACCGTGCCGGCGTTCACATACCCCGCCGCTCGCGCCAGCGAGCACGCCGACTCGCCCATACGCGCTCTCAGCGCCTCACCGACAACTGGAGACGGAGCCTCCTCGATGATCTTCTGATACCGACGTTGGATCGAGCACTCACGTTCCCCAAGATAGACGACGTCCCCGTGAGAGTCGGCGAGAATCTGGATCTCGACGTGTCGCGGACGTCCAATGAATTTCTCGACGAAGACGCGGTCGTCGTTGAAAGCCTTGCGCGCCTCGGCCATCGACCCCGCCAGCGCCTCGCCCATTTCGGACTCGGCCTCGACGACCCGCATGCCTTTGCCACCGCCGCCGGCTGCCGGCTTGAGAAGCACCGGGTAACCGATCTCCGCGGCGGCAGCGAGCGCGGCCGATTCTTCGGCGACCGGCTCCTGCAAGCCGGGAATGGTCGGCACCCCAGCCTTGGTCGCGAGCTTCTTCGCGGCCATTTTGTCACCCATGACAACGATCGCATCCGCGGGCGGTCCCACGAAGTGGAGCCCCGCCTCGGCCACTGCACGGGAGAACGCCGCGTTCTCCGACAGAAATCCGTAGCCGGGATGGACGGCATCGGCTCCTGTCTCTCGTGCGGCCTCGATGATTCGATCGATGACGAGGTAAGACTCCATGGCGGTTGCGCCGCCGAGTGCCACCGCCTCGTCGGCAGCTTTGACGTGGACGCTCCTGGCGTCCGGATCCGAGTGGACGGCAACGGTCGCGACGCCGAGTTTGCGACAGGTCCGCATCACGCGGACCGCGATTTCGCCGCGATTGGCGATAAGAACTTTCTCAGGCAGCTTCATCTTCAGAGCGGTACGTTCCCATGCTTGCGCGCGGGACCGTCGACCTCCTTTCCTTCAAGCATCTGGAATGCGCGGATCAGTCGTCGTCGAGTTTCGCGCGGGATGATGACCTCGTCGACATATCCGCGTCGCGCGGCGACGAAAGGATTGACGAACGCGGCCCGGTACTCCTCGAGCTTTGTCTCGAGAAACGCCTCCGGGTCATCGGCCTCGGAGATCTCTTTGCGGTAAACGATCTCGGCAGCACCCTTCGGCCCCATCACTGCGATCTCGGCCGTCGGCCACGCGTAAACCATGTCGCCATGAATGTGCTTGGAGTTCATGACGACGTACGCGCCGCCATAGGCCTTGCGCACAAGCACCGTCACCCTCGGTACCGTAGCCTCTGAAAACGCGTAGAGCAGCTTCGCTCCGTGTCGGATAATTCCGCCGTGCTCCTGCTCGGGGCCGGGCATGAACCCCGGTACGTCGACGAGTGTTACCAGCGGGATGTTGAAGTCGTCGCAGAAGCGCACGAACCGGGCCGCCTTCGCCGAGGCATCGCAATCGAGCACACCGGCGAGAACCGCCGGCTGGTTCGCGACCAGACCGATCGTCTCTCCGCCAAGTCTGCCGAGTCCGCAGATAATGTTACGAGCGAAGCCGGCGTGGACTTCCATGAACTCGCCACCATCGAGAATGCTGCGGATCAGGATGCGCATGTCGTAGGTCTGCGTTGCATTCAAAGGAACGAGATGGTCGAGCGCGGGGTCGAGGCGATCGTCCGGATCAAGCAGATCCAGCGTAGGCGCGGTCTGCTGGTTGTTCGACGGGAGATAATTGATCAACCGACGGACTTCGCGCAGGCAGCGAATGTCGTTGTCCGCGACAAAATGAGCGACACCGCTCTTGCTCGAATGCACTCCGGCACCGCCGAGCTCGTCAAACCCGATCTCCTGATGCGTAACCGTTTTCACGACGTCCGGGCCGGTGACGAACATGAACGCGTTCGCCGCCACCATGAAGGTGAAGTCGGTAATTGCAGGGCTGTAGACCGCCCCACCGGCGCATGGGCCCATGATGCAGGAGATCTGAGGTACCACACCGCTCGCGCGAACGTTTCGATGGAAGATCTCCCCGTAGGCCGCCAGCGAGTCGACGCCCTCCTGGATTCGGGCTCCGCCCGAGTCGTTCAGGCCGATGATCGGCGCACCGACCTTGACCGCCATGTCCATCACCGCGCAGATCTTCTGAGAATGCGCCTCGCCGAGCGAGCCTCCGATGACGGTGAAATCCTGACTGAAGACGAACACCTCACGACCGTCGACAGTGCCGTGGCCGGTGACCACACCGTCGCCGGGGTACTCGCCCTCGTCACCAAGCGCGCCGCCGCGGCCGACCTTCAGCATACCCATCTCCTCGAACGATCCCTCGTCGAGCAGAAGCTCGATTCGCTCTCGAGCGGTGAGCTTGCCTTTGTCGTGCTGTACTTGAACCCGTTTTTCGCCACCGCCCTCGAGAGCCTCGGTTCTCAGCCGCTCGAGTGTAGCGATCGTCTTTGAGGCCGCGGCGTTTGTACCCCCGCGGATATTCGTTGCCATTCGCCCGGTTCTCCTTTTTCCAGCCGCAGCCCTCGGCGCGGGTCGACCGATCCTACTGAGTCGGACCGTCGGGTCTAACGCGCAGCGCTGCCTCGACAAGGGAGAACGAACACGCTGCCGATCGGAGCGCGGCAAAGATTGCTGAGGTCACTCAGGCGTAGAGTCAGCGGGCGACGCCGACACGGAAAAATCCCTTGGAGCACACCACATTTCCTCCCCACGGGCACAGAGCAACCGAATCCGTTGGCGGGCAAGATTCGAGGCGGGTGTCGCAAACACGTAGGGAAGGATGAGCCTGAGCACTTTCCCCCACATGCGTATCCACCTGGGTGAAAAATCAGGCCGAATTGAAAAAATTCCCTCTTGAAACCAGCCTTTTACAGTGAAATTCTCACGGCACAGTTCATGCACATTCGTGTGCGGTGGGGGACTGATTCATGGCCGAGAGGTCAGAGGCCGACAGGAAACAAAGATGCTTGCCCGAATCCAAAAAAACCCGCCAATTCTCAAAATTGCGCTCGCATTGGGGCTGATCCCCGGCGCATTCAGTTCACCCTCCCAAGCGGAAGGGCCCAATCTCGGTGATCACCGAATCGACCATGCCCGCATCATCGATGGCTCGCTCTCACGCCGCCAGCTCCGCGCCGAAGGATTGCGAATCTTCACGACACCGTTCAACCGCCTCGATGGCTACGGCGACGGCCCGATGAACCCCGAGGACACGCTGTCGGCAGGAGGTCGCCCGACTCTGGGAGGAAACGGAACCTACCTTCGTGTAAACGGACTCGATGCCCAGACCTGCCTGGAATGCCATACCCAGATCAGCGCGGCCACGATCCCACCGAAGCTGGGCATCGGCGGAGTCGGCGGATCGGCGGCCAACGCGATCATTCTACCAACCCAGATCGACACTGCGGACCTCCAGGACGGGGACGGCGAAGCCGGCTTCAATGGCCGATTCGCGAATCCGCCATTCCTGTTCGGAGCGAGCGGAGTCGAATTGCTGGCACTGGAGATGACCGAGGACCTGCTTGCGCTGCGCGATCAGGCAATCTCGCGGCCCGGCGACCGCATCGCTCTCGTGACGAAAGGAGTCCGCTTCGGCTCGATCGTTGCCGATGCGAATGGAGGACTCGATACCTCGGCCGTCGAGGGTGTGGACGATGACCTCATCGTGAGACCGTTCGGACGCAAGGGTGAGTTCGCCACCACGCGGGACTTCGACATTGAAGCAATGCAGTTCCACTTCGGCATGCAGCCCGTCGAGGTAGTGGGACAGGGAGTGGACGGCGATCGCGACGGCGTCGTTGATGAGATCACGGTCGGCGAGCTCTCCGTGCTTCAGATCTTCGCTACGACAGCACCGAGACCTTTCCAGCTCGAGCTGTCACCCGCCGGGGAGCGAGGGAGCGCGAGCTTTGTCGACCTGGGATGCGAAAACTGCCATCGATCCAGTCTCGATACGCGCGACACAAGCCTGCCACTGCGATTTCCGGCGGAGGCCGACCAGCCGAGGCTGAACATCTACCGTCACATCAAGCTCACCCGAGGCGCCCCCGGTTTCGCTCCGAACGCCGGCGGCGGTGTAACCGTCCCCTTGTTCGCCGATCTGAAACGACACGACATGGGAGAGGGTCTGGCAGAGGACTTCGGCCTTGTAACTTCCGAGCGGAACCGGGAGTTCACGACCGCCAGGCTGTGGGGAATCGCGGATACCGCGCCGTACCTGCACGATGGACGCGCCACGACGCTGACCGATGTCATCCTGATGCATGGTGGCGAAGCTCAGACAGCCAGGGACCGCTTCGCGGCCCTCTCCGAAGAGGCGCGGTCGGATGTGATCGAGTTTCTGAAGAGCCTGAAAGTGCCCGACGGCAAGTTCTCCCGGCTTGTGAAACGCGAACCCAAACCGGGGAAAAAGCGTCGCGGAAAACGCGAGGGAAACTAACCTGTGAAGAATCCGAATGCGTCGGGCTGAATTCATTCAGTCCGACGCAACCCCGGACCCGCTCGGAGGTCCCTGCTTCCCCAGGTTCTTCGAATCTTTCTTCGACTCCTCGTACTTGCGCATGAAATCATGCGCCTCTCCGCAGGCCATCTCGTCGGCGTCGTTGTAGCAGGCAAGGCAAAGTCGACTGCAGAAATCCTGAGCGCGATCAGCCTCTGCCTCATAAGAACGGCACGCTGTGGCACATTGCTCCAGGTCACCGGCAAATAAAGGGCCGGAGCCGATCAGACACAGCGCGATCGCAGCGAGCGGCGCCCGAAAAGAGTTTCTCTCCATAAGCGATCCGTAACAGCGCAGCCGACTCGTTGCACGCCGTAACCCCGGCCGGAAGACACAGGGTTACGGCGAGATCCCATGCACGGGCGATCAGCGGGTACTGCAGCGAATTCGCGTGTTGCCCTCGCAGTCCATGTCCGGGTCGCTGATACACTCTCCAGATGCCGGATCGCCGAACGTGTAGGTGGCCGTAAGAGGTCCGATCTCGTCGCTGATCGGCCCTCCGAGGTTCCCGAGATCAAGGTGGAGATCCCGGATCCTGGCCATCACCCGGATCGTCGAAGATGCCGAGTGGTACTTGATGCGCAGCCGCGACATTCCCGGTGCCTCGATCGACAGCCGACTCGGGTTGTAGCTGTAGGTCGAGCCGCGCACCCGGAAACCTTCAGCCGGCAGGATCGCCGCGTAGACGGGCTGGGAGTTCGCGTCGAGGATGACCATGTTGAAGCCGTCGAGCGAAGGCGACTTCGTCACCATCAAGCTGGAGAACGACACCTTGATGTCCATGCTGTCGTCAGCAGGGCGGGTAGACCGCTTGATTCGGATCCGGCCCTCATCCGCCCGGTTCATTTCACCCGAGATGCATTCCCCTGCCACGCAGAAGTCATTCATCGTACAGATGTCACCGTCGTCGCATCCATAGCCGTCATCCGCCACCGCCGGCTCGCAGGTGTCGGTCAGCTCGCGGCACTCCTCGATGATACAATTCTCCGTGCTCTCACAAGGAGCGAGCGAAGACGCACATCCCGCACCGGCATGGCAGACTTCCGCGCCATTGCAGAACTGGCCATCATCGCAGTGCGCATTGTTCGCTGCGTTCACGACAGCGTCGATATCCTCGTCGCAATAGTCATCGGTGCAGGCGACGCCGTCGTCGAGCGACGGGGACACGCCTGCCAGACAACCTCGGAAAGCGTCACAGGTTTCCGCTCCGTTGCAGAACTGGCCGTCGTCGCAGTTGGCATCGTCCGTAGAGTGCACCATCGAATCCGTGACCTCGTCACAGCTGTCTACCGTGCACGCGATTCCGTCGTCGGTCGACGGAGCCGTACCCGCGAGGCACCCCAGCGACACATCACACACTTCCGGACCGTTGCAGAATTCGCCGTCGTCACATGAAACGTGAAGCGGCGCATTTGTGATGACATCGGCGACCTCGTCGCAGCCATCGATCGTGCACGCCAGCCCGTCGTCCGTGGACGGCGGGGTACCCGGCTGACAATCGAGCGTCGCGTCGCAGCTCTCCACGCCGTTGCAGAACTGACCGTCATCGCAGTTGGAATCGTCTGCTGCGTACTCGCACCCGTCGATGAGATCGCAGATATTGTTCGTACAGCCGACAAAGTCATCACAACGCGCGTCGACAGGGGTGCTCGTGCACCAGCCCGCAACACAGGCCTCCTCCGTGCAATCTACTCCGTCATCGCAATGCGAGGCGCTGTTGCAGTTTCCGTAGAAGAATACCTCGTGAACCGTGGACCCGGAGAAGCCCTGGGTCGTGCCACCGGAAACCGTATGGACGAGCGTGCGGCCGTTGTCCTCGACTGCGGCGACGCCCATGAATCCATGGCGCGGGGTCGGGATACTCATCAGGGAGCGCCATGTATCAGCGCGGGGGTTGTACTCGTGAACGGCATCCACCACCCCGTTCTCGTTTCCACCGGCTGCCAGTGAGAGCTCTCCAGCGAATACCACGATTCGATCTTCGACCACGGCTGAGGCGTAGCCTCCACGAGCGATCGGAGGCGGTGCCGCTGCACTCCAACTGCCGGTCGCGATATCGTAGACGTGCGTCGAGTCCACGACGGTATTCGTCAACCCGTTCCGACCGGAGACGACGTAAAACTTCGAGTCGATCACGTGAGCCTGCGCGCTGTCCCGAGCCTGAGGCATCGAAGCCAGTGTGAACCACTCATTGTGTGCGCTGCTGTAAGCCCAGAAGCTGTCGACAGCCGGCTCAGGATCTGAGCCGGAGTCTCCCGTACCTCCAGCGCAATAGATCCATCCATTGTGGGACGCGCACGCCATGGAACCGCGAGGCTCCGGCAGCGGCGCCAGCGATTGCCATCCGGCAGCAGGATTGTTCGCGTCGAGCACCAGGAGCTGGTCAGTCGGCTCACGGACGGTCGTCGAGAGACCTCCCGGCATATAGATCCGGTCTTCGATCACGACCGGTTGTACATGGTTACGACCGTGCCCGTCGTCATCGAGACCCGGAAGCGACGGCCCGGCCGACCAGGTGTCCGTCGCTATATCGTAAACTTCGACGCTGCGGCCTGCGCCCGACTGCTCACCGCCGATCAGCCACAGCTTGCCGGTCGTGGCCGCAAGCGCAGCCTCACCTCGAGCGATCGCGTTCGACGCGCGAACATCCCAGTAGCCATCACCCAGACAGTCGTCCTCGGCGGTGCCAGCGGCATCGGGGCAAAAGTCGCAGGCATCTCCGATCCCGTCGCCATCGCGGTCTGACTGCGAGGGGTTGCTGACCGAGGGGCAGTTGTCACGGTCGGCGACAGCCGGCGAGGAGTAGCCTGCACCGGCGCAGATTCCATCGCCGTCTGCATCATCGGTCAGATCATCAGGGCAGAAGTCGAACAGATCGCAGGTGCCGTCGGCATCGGCGTCTACGCCTCCGGGAAGATGCACACAGTACTCATCGTCATTGCAGACATCGGCAGTGCACGGGTTTCCGTCGTTGCAGTCGCTATCCTTCTCACACAGCTGTACAAGCCTGTGGATCTCGACAGCCTTGAGTGCTGCGTTCGAGTCACCGCTGTCCGCGCTGTCCTCGGTCAGCTTGATATCGAGCCGACCATCGGAGACCGTCGTCGTCGCGCTGCGAACGACAAGACCGCCACAGGCATTCGTCTCCCCGCTCTCGGCACGGGCGCTGGCATACGGATCGAAGCCGTCGCCTACCGCCGCGCCTCCGTAAACGCGATTCCCTTCAAGTTCGATGTCGATCGTTCGCGACCCTGCCTGACACGCGCCCTGGAATGTCTCGGCGAACAGGAGGTTCACGATGTAGTCGCCGTTGGCTACCGGATAGCTTCGCGAAAGCACCGCGGCCCAGCGCTCAGTCGCGAGTATCGCCTCGGTTGAATCGTTGCTGCAGCCGAATGCGGCGGTCACCGGAGCGGAATGGAGCAGCACTCCGTGACTCGGGGAGCTTGTTCCTCCGGAGCCGTGATCGACGTTCCAGACGTCACCGTTGCAATCGGTGGTCGGAAAAAACACGCCGAGGTCCAGCCGCAAATCAGAGCCGGCAGCACAGTCTGCCGCCCCGGAAGATACCGGAGCGCAGGTAGCGATCGGACCGTTGCAGCGGTTCAGCATGTCGGCAGGGCACGGATCTACCGCATCTGCCATGCCGTCGCAGTCTGTGTCTCCTGCGGGTGGAAACGCGCAGCTCGCATTTGCGAGACCGGGTAAGGCACATAGAGCCACACCGATGCATACAATCGCGATACCGGCACGAAGGTGCAGGCGAGAGGGAAGTGAGTGTTTTGAAATTTTGCCGAAATACATTCCGTAGTCCTGCTGCGAAAACAGCGCAGTCACAGATCGGCGCGCGGCCGTTCCGTTGAGATTCCCGATCGAAGTTCGTCGCTCCGATTCTTCAGCTGCATTTCCCGAACAGCCAGACCACTTTCGGGGGGGGCGACATGCACCACCCGGACGGGGAGTATGACGCCGGCCGCTACCACCCGACTGCGCGAGTCCCCTTGCAGCACCGGCGGAGGACTCCAGCGGTCTTATTTTCAGGCACTTATCCAGCCTGCTCACCGGGGCGAGCGGTCGCATGCATTGCTTCGCCCCGTGTTGATGATCGTGAGCGAGAGCGATCCGCGCGTTCGTCGCTTCCCTGAGGATTCCGACGAGACTTCAAAACCTCCGCTATGTACTGCTTGATCCCTGATCGGGGGGGCGGTTGAAGAGCTAAGCTGTCCGGGATTCGAATTCTCGCGCCGGCCCTCGCGGCCGTGTGGATGCTCCGACCGTTCACCCCCTTGCTCACCTGCGCGTCGATCGCAATTTCGGATACGCCGGAGGTCGCGGCAGCCATGCCGTGCCACGGATCGGCGCCGCAAGCCGCCGCTTCTTCCGGTGCTCCGGCAGACCGCAAATGCTGTGAGCGCACCGACGGAACCTGCTGCCTGGACGCGGCAGCGCTCGATACGACGCTCGACGCTCCGAACCACCCGGAACAACTCGCTTCGACACTGATCGTGTTGCGCGCCGATGGGGAAGCGGGGCGGCACCAGGAAGGCTGTCCCCCCAGGATCTTACCGGGCCCGAATCTCGGGCCACCTCCGATTTCGACCGTCTCGATACTCAGGCTCTGATTCCCGGGCCTCACTCGCTCATCCTGGCGGATGACCACAGCCTGCGCGTGCGAATGCGGGATGCGTATCGTTGCGCGTTCCCTGCTCGACGTGGCCTTCGCGGAATTCCGTATTGCGAAATCCATGACGCGGCTGGTTTTCAAACACGCCGCAGGCAGTGGAACCATGTATCGATCTATCACTACAGGAGTCAAGACGCCGCTCGGCATCAAGATCATGGGACCAGACCTCGACAGACTCGGGGAACTGGCCGAGGAGATCGCGGGGCGGGTTCGCACGCTGGACGGAACACTGTCGGCGTACCCGGAGAAGACCGTGGGCGGTAATTACTTCGATTTCGAGATCGACCGCCGCGCTCGAGAACACGCGCGTCGCACCGCATGGGTTTACGCCGACCTTGCCGGAGTGGACATCGGCACTTATGTCGAACGCGCGCGGCGTCTCATCGGTGAGCGGATCGCGTTGCCGCCCGGCTACAGCCTGATCTGGTCGGGACAGTACGAATACATGCAGGCGGCAAGTGCGCGACTGCGGGTTCTCATCCCGGTGACCATTCTGGCGATCTTCATTCTGCTTCGGCTGCACTTCGGCAATCTCGTCGAATCTTCCCCCGCCATGCTGACACTCCCGTTCGCCCTGGTCGGAGGGATATGGCTGCTCTGGTTGCTGGACCTGATCGCGCGGTCGAGCGCCGGCGGATCCTACAATCTTTCGGTTGCGGTCTACGCAGGCTTGATCGCGCTTGCCGGACTGGCAGCTGAAACCGGCATCGTGATGCTTGTCTACATCGACGGCGCCTACCAGCGCATGTGCGGCGAGGGGCTCCTGAACAGAACGGCTGATGTGAGACGGGCCGTCATGGATGGCGCGGTCCAGCGCGTCCGACCGAAGGTGATGACCGTAGCGACGACGGCACTCGCGCTCCGGCCGATCATGTGGACCACGAGCACCGGTGCGGAAACCATGAAGCGAATCGCAGCGCCGACGATCGGCGGACTTATCAGTACCACGATTTTGACCCTGGTCATTGTGCCGGTCGTGTACGAAATCTATCTCGAGCGTCGCTTCTCGCGTGAACGCGAGGCGGACCGGACGCCTACCTGATGTCGAATGAGATGCCGGCGCTGACGACAGCCTTGACGAAGATGTTCGGCTCGTAGACCGGCGCACCGATCACGCGGAGGTTGCGAATGCGCGGGACCAGCTCCTCGAGCAGTGTCCGCAGTGTCATCCGTGCGAAACTGGCGCCGAGACAGAAATGCGTTCCGAGCCCGAAGGCGATGTGTGGATTCGGATCTCGAGTGACGTCGAACCGATAGGAATCATCAAAGACGTCTTCGTCCCGATTGGCCGACGGGTACAGTAAGGCGATTCTGTCCCCGGCCTGCAGGCGGGTTCCACCCAGCTCGGTATTCGTAGTCACGCGGCGGAACATATTGTTGAGCGGCGTCACCCAGCGCAGCATCTCTTCAACCGCACTCTCGATCAGCTCCGGTCGCTTCGCCAGCAGATCCCACTGATCATTATGATCGCAGAAGGTGAGCAGCCCTCGCGCGATCGTCGTGCGTGTGGTCTCGGCACCGCCGGAGACCATCAGCCCGGTCTCGTCGATCATGTGCTCCATGCTCATGCGATCCGATGCTGCCCATGCAGAAATGATGTCATCGGCGGGGCATCGCCGACGTTCCGGAACACGAACCGCGAGCTCGCGGGCATACTCCTCAACGGCGGCGATTCCGTCTGCAAGCAGGTCCGGCCGCCTGTCAAAGACATCGAGCCGCATGAGCCGCTCTGACCAGCTTTTGACGGCGCGCCATTGGGATTCATCAAATCCCATCATCGTGGCTGTCAGTCTGGCGGGCAGCTGCGCGGCGAGCTCATCGACAACTTCGAACGCCCCTCGCTCGACAAAGCCCTCGATCAGGCTCCGCACGGTCGCGCGGACGTCATCAACGTTCGACTCCACTCGGCGCGGCGTGAAACGTTTGGAGATGAGCTGACGCTGCTCGAGGTGCTCCGGGTCATCCTGACTGATCATCGTCTTCTCGTCCGGATTGACCAGCACACGAAAGACACCTTTGCTCGAGAACAGATCGTCCCGGCGTTCTGCTTCACGCAGGTCGGCCATCCGCGTGATACCCCACATCGCGTTCTTCTCGTCGCGGTAAACCGGCTCATGTCGCCGCATCCAGTCGAATGCGGGGTGAATATCGCCGACGTAGAAAAAGGGATCGAGGAGATCGACGGGCAGCCGAGACACTTTCATTTTGTTGCCTGCTCCCGTCGCACGATTCACTCGGGATCTTCGAGGAGCTCCGCTTCGGCATCGAGCCGGGTCGGATCGTTCTCGAGCGCCAGTTCAACACGCTCGATCCGCTCGAATCGTGTACTGATCTTGCGCGCCGAGATGTTGACCTGATCGACATCGTCGTGAGCCTGCCGAATACGGGTCGACAGTTTGTCCATTCGCTGCTGGAAGCGGCCGAAGTCTTCCGAGAGGCTGTGCAGGTGGTCCTGGATGATGTGAACCTGCTTGCGCGTCGCCTCGTCTTTCAGGACGGCTCGTGCGGTCGTCAGCACTGCCATCAGAGTGGTCGGCGAAACCAGCCACACGCGCGCGCGCTGGGCTTCCTCGACAAGTTCGGGGAAGTGGGCGTGAATCTCGGCGAAGATCGACTCTGCCGGCAGGAACATCACGGCCCCCTCCGAAGTCTCACCCGGGATCAGATACTTCTCGGAGATATCCCGGATGTGCTTCTTGATGTCTTGAACGAACTGACGCCCAGCCTGTCTTCGCTCGGACTCGGCGAGCTCGGGATCGACCAGGCGCTTGTAGCTCTCCAGCGGAAACTTGGCATCGATCGCGACATTTCCGCTGGGGTCGGGCAAGGTCAGGAGACAGTCGACCCGCGTTCCGTTGCTCAGTGTCTTCTGCAACTCGAAGCTCCCCTCCGGCATGACGTTACGAACAAGACCCGCCAGCTGGACCTCCCCGAAGGCACCGCGTGATCGCTTGTCGGTAAGAACCTCCTGAAGACTGACCACGTTACTCGAAAGCTCGGTGATCTTTTTCTGGGCCTCGTCGATTCGCGTCAGATGCTGAAGCACCTGCGAGAACGTCTCGGTTGTCTTCTCGAATCCCTTCGCGAGTCTCTGCTCGACCTGCCCGCTGATCTCCTTGAGCCTTTTGTCCGTGGTCTCGGCGAGGCCCTCGACACGCTTGCTCAACTGCTCCGCAGACCGGCCCAGTGCCTCACCCACCTGCCGGCTGACCTCGCTCATTCCCTTGGTCAGGGCTTCCTGCTGGGCCTTGAGAGCGTCGCCCTGCCGCTGCTCGAATGACTGGCGGTGGTTTGCGAGACCCGTCTCGAGGGACTGCTTGAGTTCGGCCAGCGACCGTTGCTGAACCAGCTTCCCGTCCGAGAGTTGGTCGTATGTCGACTTGCTCAGCTGTTCGAACCTTTCCATCAGATCGGTTCGCAGCTTGCCCCCATCTTCAAGCATCGCCCGCTGAACACCGTGGACTTCGTTCTGGAGCGTACTCTGGCTTCGCGCCACCGCTTCGAGCAGATCCCTGCGCGACTGGTCGATCTGCGCAGCCTGCTTCTCGTAAAGCCGCTCGAGGTCCCCCTGACCACCGAGCGCGGCGGAGCCGCCTCCGCGCCGAAGCGCGATCAGCAGAACCCCCGCGACCAGCAGGAGATTAGCGAGCAGCAGCCAGGGGGTGAGTTCGTCGAGTGACATCTGTCCGTACAACGGATCGAGCTGCTCTCGGCGGCTCCGTGCTACACGGCGACGCTACCAAACGCAGTGGTTCCGTTGGACGGATAGTAGGTGCGCGGCTGACTTCTCGCCAGCGCAGGCTCGCTTCGCGCCGGCGCTCGTCCAGTCAACTATTTGCAGTAGAGTTTCGTGTCGATCTCTGCACCGCAGATGCCGGTCGTGACACCTACCCGGTCGATGTCCCCGGTCGAGATCTTCACCTCGAGGGGCCCGACCAGAGGACCGCTGAATGAAAGTTCCTTCAGCTTAACCTTGAACGGGACAGGGGCGTCCGCGTGTTTCTTGTTGATTCTGAACTTCGCGGTGACGTTCCGGTCCGAGGATCTGCACTGGATCTTGACGGAGCGAGAGTTCTCGAGCTGAACGCAATCCGAAACGCCAACCGCTCCGCTCACGTCCATCGCCGCGGCATCCGTGAACTTGATCACGAAACCGTTCGACGCATCCAACGGTGAGATCGTCTCCCCTGTCGCAACGGCCTTGCCGAGCGCCTTGCTCGTCTCGGCGAATGCGGACGCCTTGTTCACCGTAAGCGGTGCATCTACATAGTCACAGATGTCGGAGATTCCGTCGTTGTCGAAATCCTCGCCCAGAAGATTCCCGTCCGGACAGAACCCGAAATCGTAGGTCGTGGAGGCGCCATCAATACCGATGGTGAAGGCGTCCATGTTGCCCGTAAAATCAGGCCACGGTCCGCCTGCCTTGAAGAATAAGGCCCCAAGCGTCGAATGAACGGCGGCGTCAGGATAGCTCGCGAGGATCGTCGCGAGATTGCAGGGATCGTTCTGCCCGCAGATACGTCCCTCGTTGACTCCACCGACAATCGCGTCGCCGGTCATCCACCAGCGAGACTCGGTCGCCAGCAGGTCCCAGGAGTACCACACGTCGCTCTCGATCGTCCCTGAACCGGCGGTAAAGTAAGGCTCGTAGACCAGCCGCCCCTGCCAGGCGGTGCTCGCGTCGGTACTGTCGTAGTCGACGTTGATCTGCATCGCGACGGCCAGCTGGTTTCCGGCATCGAAAGAGGTTCGCACTGAGTCGTACGACAACTCAGTCAAGCTATCGAAGCGCACACCGTTGAAGTCGATGGTACCGATGAGGAGCCGCCCGTTCTGGCTTCCATCGAGCGAGAATTCCGCGCTGCCGTCGGTCAGTGGCGCGGTCGTATCGATCACCATGGTGCCGGTAGCGTTCCCGGATGACGGAGTCTCCTCGGCGATCCACCAGCCTGAAGAAGGAAACGACACGATATCGATGCTGCCGACTTGTTGAATCGTTTGCGCGTTGCTGCTGGCGGCAAGACCGAGAACGACGGTAAGTGTCGCCAGGATTGCTGCGGATCGCAGACGGGAGGGTGCTCGATCGGAGCTCCGGCGGGCCATCGATCTTTCAATCGATCCTTCAATTGATCCTTCACAGGGGGCGGGGGTCTGCGCGGAAATTGCTTTCGAGTCGGACAAGACGGGCATGAAACGGTTCTCCCTGACTGCAGAACAAGTTGGTCGGAAACTCAGCGGGCGGCGTTCGCACGCTACCCAGCGGTTCGACCTTGGGTCAAGGTTGTTTCAATTCATGCGGCCGAGACTTCGGTGAAATCGGTCGAGATCGGAAACTTCGGGCAACGGGGGGGGCATGAAAAGGAAGTCTCGATAGGGGGACAAGCGCGTACTGTTCTGGTGGACCAGGGAAGTTGACCGACCGGGCTTGGGTCGTTAACTGCGGAGTTTCTGATCAGTCACAGGGGTTCGCGGCGCCGGACTTCGCTCGGCGGAGATCCCCGCTGTTGCGCGGCAAAAGCTCGAAACCGACTGACGCGAACTGCGCGACCACTCCAGTCACGCAAAGATCCGCGCCCTGCTCGAGAAGCCTGCCGGAAAGCTCTGTTACCGGGATTCCTGTGCCCAGGTCGAGGAAGACCTGAGCCACCCCCTTGCCGTCGTCGAGGAAGAGCTTGTGGCCGTAAGGAAGATCGTCGATCACGCCGGTCACCATAGTCCCGCGAACAGTGATCAGATCGCCATCGGTGTACGAGACCGGATCGAGGCAATCACACCAGTTCGGCGTGACTCCGGGGATTCCAGCCACCGCTTCGGGCTCTGCTCGAAACTCGCCAATCTGACGCGGAGAGAACACCGCGGGGGGCTGAACCACTGCGGCTCGCACGCTCTCCGCGGCGGAATCACTTTCAGAATCCGAGTCGGAGTCGGAGTCGGCGTCGGCGTCCAGGTCAAGGCTCGCCGTTTTCAATTGAACGACCGTATCGCCCAGCGCCAGCGTTCCCCCGAGGCACTCCGGTGTACCGGAAACAGCGGCTCGATCACCGATTCGTGCGCCGAGGTTGTCGGTACCTGTCTTGACGAAGATCCCGGCCGTGCCATCGCTGATCTGGAAGCCCTGGTCGTCGTAGGACTGCGACGCAGCACCAGAGGGGAGCGTGACGACACCTGCGATCGCGAACGGGGCGCCCGTTCCCCCCTCGATCTCGCACTGGACCGGGCAGAGCGTGACGTCTGCGGGCTCGCCGGCGACACACGTGATTTCCCGAGGCGACTCGGCGCGAACCTGACTGATCGCAACAGGGACAGGATCAGCCCCGGCCTCAACGCAGTGAATGGCGACGAACCCGAAGACAAATCCGCATACGATACGGGAGGAATAAGGGACGAACATGATGAGCCTCCATTGTCTGTGACGCGGCGATCAGACGACTGCTTTTGTACGAAGAATGCCCGGTTCTGGCAAGACGAGATTGGAAGCACGGGCGTCGCTGAAACTCTGGCGCAGACGAGGGTGCTGCCGAAATCGAGAGTAGACACTGCATCCGAATCGCGACCATAATCGGCCACGTTTTGCCGCACGGACGGAGACCACCGTCCAAACACCGACCGCCGCCGGGTTTGCATATGCGAGATCACGCTCTCGACCGTCATCCTTTTCTGGCTCTTCCGCCCCTGGCTCTGTTGGCGACTGCCCTGCTCGTGCTCGCGCCATCGCGAACCGCCGCGCAGCTCGTCATGGAGTGGCACGTCGGCCTCGGCACCAGCGGTGAGGAGCATGTCCACGAAGGAATGCAGACCAGCGACGGCGGGTACATCGGCATCGGTCATGTTTCCGAGACCTCGGGAAGCCGACTGGACATGCTGATCATCAAGACCGACGCCGACGGGAATCAGGAATGGCAGCGGCGAGTCGGCACCTCGGGGCAGATGGACATCGGCATCGCCATCACAGAAACCGCGAGCGGATACGTCGCAGGCGGTGGACTCCACGCAGATGGAGCGCAACGACGCGCACTGGTTGGTCTGGACCTGTCGGGGAATGTGATCTGGCAACGCACCTACTCGGGCGGCGGCGCCGCCGCCGTCCGGGGCGTCGAGGCGCTGGCAAACGGGGATATCGTTGCGACCGGATACACGAACTCGGGTGAGGACGGCTTCGTCTTTCTTGCGGAAGGCAGTGCCTTCCTGATGAAAACCGATGCATCCGGTAACGAGATCTGGAACCGGACACTTGCCGGAATGCAGGGGACGAAGGTGCGCGAGGAGACAGGCGGTGGTCTCGCAATATTGTCCGCCGACTGGGTCTTCGAAGGCGGGCAGGACGTGTTGAATGCAAAGCTGATTCGTACCGACTCGGCAGGCAACACGACGTGGAGTGCGACCTACGGCGGAAGCAACCACATCGACCCCTTCGACTTCGACCTTACCTCCGATGGCGGCTTCGCGATCGCCGGCCACACGACCGGGTACAACACGCAGAACTGGGACTGCATTCTTTTCAGAATCGATTCAGACGGAAACGAGACCTGGCACCGGATCTTCGGTCAGCCACGGGGCTATAACGCCAGTTGGATCCACGACGAGTGCTACGGCGTGCGCCAGACTGCTGACGGTGGGTTCGTCATGGTCGGCGGGTCCGGAGACGAGTACGCCTACAGTGCAAGCGGACATCCCGCCGGCCCGTCTGATGAGTGGAAGTCGTACGTGATCGTCACGGACGGCGCAGGCAACACAGTATATGAGGAAGTATTCGGAGACGGCCCGGGTCAGGGCAACAACGCGGCCGAGTATCTCGCGCTCACCGATGACGGTTGCTATATGGTGTTCAACGACACCGATTCTGCGACACCGCCTGCGCCCAACAATTTCGGCTTCATGAAAATCTGCGGGGGATGCAGTAATTGCGGACCCTGTGGCGACGGCAATGTCGACGAAGGCGAGCAATGCGACGACGGCAACCAGATCAACTGCGACGGTTGCGATAACGACTGCACGAACTCGACCACTTGCGGGAACGGCTTTGTCTGCGGAGCCGAGGACTGCGACGACGGCAATACCGTTGACGGCGATTGCTGTTCCGCCACCTGCTCCTTCGAAACGCTCGGATCCGCCTGCGATGACGGGGTAGCGTGTACCAACCCTGACGTGTGCGACGGGGCAGGTGCCTGCACCGGCGATCAGACCCCGGCCACCGGATGTTTCGAGGCGGGCAGCGGAAAGATCGATATTCGTAATTATGCGGGTGGTGAGAAGGATTCGATCTCGTGGGACTGGAAGAAAGGCCCTCAAGTCGACTTCGCGGACTTCGGTGACCCGGTCGCTGGCGGCACGAACTACTCGGTCTGCATCTACGATCTCGACTCGGGCGTGGATCGCGTAGCGGCAAGCCTCGAGGCGCCCGCCGGCGGCGAATGTTGGGGCCGGTCCTGCTGGATTTCGAAGGGCGAAAAACGTGTCGCGTACAAGGACAAAGGTCTTACATCCGACGGCATTCAGCAGCTTCAACTCAAGCCGGGCAGAGCCGGGAAGGCCAAGCTGAAGCTGAAAGCCAAGGGGGAACTGATTCCGATGCCGAGCCTGCCGATCACCGATACAACGACGCTACAGGTCCAGCTTCACAACTCGGCGGGAATGTGTTGGTCGGCATCCTTCGATGTGTCGGAGAGCGGGAACGAAGCGGAGCGCTTCAGCTCGAAGTACTAGCAAAGCGACGCCGATGCGGACCGCCCCGGTCTTCTATCGAAACCGGCAACGAATCGCCGCGGCGCGTCGATCGCCACAGGACAAAGAGGCGAACACGCGAATCGCGTTTTGATTGTTCGCGCCGTCGTCGGTCAAGACGAAACAATCAACGCGTCGACCCCGGGCCATGTGTGGCGCGAAGAAGCAGCGCTGAGTTGGTGTCTCTTTGTTTCAGGACGCCAAATCGTGGACTGACCCAAGTACAACGCAGTAAACGTCTGGAATGATCGCCTCGATCTGTGGTCTGATGACAGGTGCGCTGATACTCTCCGGCCGACATTACGCGCGCGACGCCTTGTGTCTGTCAGCTGTTAAGTCAGCGCGTCGCGCAGGAAGGAGCCGCCCGTTCCTTGATCGACACGCAAACGACAAGCCCTCACGCAACCACAGAACGCGTGTACAACGGGGAGTTTGCCTGGCCGACTGTCATTCTCGGACTGGTCAGTACAGCGCTCTACTTCTCCGTTCCCTTTGCTGTCCACGACGGCCTGATCTCGACGCCAACAGCACTCGCAGTCATGTGCGTCGCGCTTTACCTCGCCTACACCCCACTGCACGAGTCGGTTCATCGTGCGGTCAGCGGTTCACATAATGGGCTGCTCCGAATCAACGACGCCGTCGGGTACCTTGCGGCCACGGTTCTCGCGGTGCCGATGATTGCTCACCGCTACGAGCACCTGGCACACCACCGCTTCGCCAATGACTCCGAGTTCGATCCGGATTTCGCATGGGCCAACATTCGCCGAACCCCGCTGCGGTCGACGGTCGACGCACTTCTCGCGAACTATCGTTTTTTTCTCTCGCCGCGCCACGGTCTGCGGCCGGCGAAAGACGTGAAGATTTTCTGGCTGGAGGTTGTCGGAATCTTCGGCGTTCGCCTCATGATCATGGGGTTCACTGACCCGCTCACGACTTTGTTCCTGTTCGCGGCCAGCGGGCTGATCGGCACCCTGGTTCTCGGGTTCTTCTTCTCTTATCTAGTCCACCGACCGTTCAAGAGTATCGGTCGCCACGTTGACACCGGGACAATAATCGCACCCGGTGCATGGGACGGACTTGTGACGTGGCTTTGGATGTTCCAGAACTACCACTCGGTTCACCATCTGTACCCCCGGGTTCCGTTCTACCGGTACAGGCAAGTGTTCACGGATCGCCAAGCCGAGATGATTGCGCAGGGTTCACCGATCTACCGACTCGGACTGAGCGGACTGCGCCGCGTCGAGCACGACCTCGGCTGACGACCCGGTTCAGGCGCATTCCGCGCCGCCGCAAACAAGCAGTGTCCCGGACGACGATTCTCAGTCGACGCAGCGGTGCGTGTTCCCATCGGTGCACCACAGGATCTCCACGCACCGCTTGACTCAGAATAAGACAGCCGTCTTAATTCTGAGGCAGCCGGTTTTTGACCGGCAACAGCCCGGCAAGGCGACCGGCAAACGGTCCTCATCCCGACAAGGAGCAACACAATGGCGTGGGAATTCTCGACCGACCCCGAGTTCCAGAAGAAACTCGACTGGATTCAGGAGTTCTGTGAAGAGCGCGTCGAACCGCTCCATCACGTTTTCCCGTATGCAGTCAGGCTGCCGGATCCGGCGGTACGCGCCTACGTCCGCGAGCTTCAGCAGGACGTCAAAGACCAGGGGCTGTGGGCACTGTTTCTCGACGAAGACCTCGGCGGACCGGGCTTTGGACAGCTCAAGCTGGCACTCGTCAACGAGATTCTCGGGCGCTATCCGGCCGCCCCCCAACTGTTCGGCGCAGCGGCTCCGGATACCGGCAACATGGAAATCCTCGCAGCGTACGGCACCGAAGAGCAGAAAAAGCGTTGGCTCGAACCGCTGCTCAATCAGGATATGTTCTCAGCCTACTCGATGACCGAGCCTCAGGGCGGCTCCGATCCTCGGCTCTTCAAAACGGTCGCAGTGCGGGATGGAGACGAATGGGTTATCAACGGCGAGAAGTGGTTCACATCCGCCGGACGCGTCGCAGACTTGCTGTTCGTGATGTGCACCAACGGGATCTTCATCGTCCCGCGCAAAACCGAGGGCGTGGAGATCATGCCCGAACCGCGCAACCACAATCACATTATCTATCGTGACGTCCGCGTCCCGCTTGACCATCTGCTCGGACCCGAGGACGGCGCCCGCGTTCTCGCCCAACGCCGACTGGGCGGCGGCAGAATTCACCACGCCATGCGAACCATCGCCCAGTGCAAGCTCGCCTTCGACATGATGTGCGAACGGGCACTGTCCCGGCACTCCCACGGAGCGGTTATCGCCGAACACCAGATGGTCCAGGAGAAGATTGCTGAATCGTACGCGAAGCTTCGTATGCTACGGCTGCTGGTTCTCGAGACCGCCTGGAAGATGGACCAGACCTCGGCCCAGGAGTGCCGCACGGACATCGCCACCGTGAAGTTCACGATGTCGAGGGTGTTGCGTGAGATCTCCTTCGACTCGCTGCAGATTCACGGCTCTCTGGGAACGACCGACCTGACGCCCTTGCAGGACATGTATGCGGTCGCGCCCACGATGGGCCTCGCGGACGGTGCAGACGAAGTTCACAAGGTCACCGTCGCCAGGCGCGTGCTGCGTGAGTACGAACCGCATGAGGGGAATTTTCCGCGCGAGTTTCTTCCCTACCGCCGCGAGCGGGCATGGAAGAAAATGCAGCCTGTCTTCGAGGCGAACCCCGAGCTCGCCGAGGCTGCGGAGCGCTGGAAAGAGTACCGCAAGAAACGTCGCTGAGAATGTCGTTCGCGACACGATCATGAGCAGTCTCGCGTCGCACCGGCATTGCGTTACGGGAAAGGGATCGCTGCGACGCGAGAACGGCGGGAGTGAAACGGGTGTCATCGGTACGCCAGCGATCTGATACGTCCGGCCAGGCCGGCCGTGACGCACTCATCGATGCGGGGCGAACTCTGTTCGCAGAGCGCGGGATAGACGGCGTATCGATTCGCGAGCTCGGACGGGCTGCGCAGCAGCGAAACAACAACGCCGTGCAATATCACTTCGGCGATCGCGAGGGATTGCTGCTCGCCGTGCTCGGTCCCTGGAATGAACGGGTCGGTGCCGACAGAGCGGCAATTCTCGATGAACTCGAGGCAGTCGCTGCTCCCTCCATCCGCGATCTGGCCGGCGCGCTGGTGCTTCCATGTGCAGCCATGCTCGAGAGCCCGGCCGGACGCGAGTACCTGCGGATCGTCGCGGAGTTGATCGCCGACCCCGCAAACATCAGACGTAGCGGTCCTTTTGACAGTACGGCGCTCCAGCGCTGGACGCGGTTGGCGAAAAGCCGGATGTCGGAGACGACGTTTCCACTGCATCGCCGTTTTTCCGCAATGAACCTGGCCTTCTCCGAACTGGGGCGGCGAGCGGCCGCGAAGCGTCGCGGTGATAACCGTCTGTTCGTGAGTGACCTCATCGATCTCGTCACGGGTCTTCTTGGAGCGGAAGTTTCGAGTGAGACGTTACGCCTGCTCGATGAACGGGAGAGTTCACGGGCGCGCAGCGGCACGAGCAGGTGAGGAATCGCCCCTGTCTCTCCCCGTCTCCACTCGGAGCCGGGGGAAAATGGCGGAGGGGGCGAGATTCGAACTCGCGGACCCTTGCGGGTCGCCGGTTTTCAAGACCGGTGCCTTAAACCGGACTCGGCCACCCCTCCGCACGCCGTAACGACGACTCGACAACACTACGTGCGTGCTGCTGTCGGAACCAGCCGCGCCGGTGCCCAACCCGTCGTCTGCACCCGACCGGTCACTCTCCGATCTGCGCGCAGAGCGACTCGTCCGGCGCCCCAGACACGATCGGCAGCGACCGGCGTGCTGCCAGCGGATCGATCAACGGAACGCGTCGATACCGCGCAACCTCCGCCTCATCGAAGCGCTGCGGGTTTTCGATTCCCGCGAGCTCAATCGCGACATAGTCGAGCAGCTTCGCGAGCCTCCGGTCGTCGACGGGAGCGTTGGCAACACCGGGAACGCGCAACACGTACTCACGCCCGCCTGATGCACACAATATCGCTTCGAGTGCGGCGAACGAGGGGACCGCCCCCGACACGCCGCGGCCGTCGGAGCGGTGACAACCGGAGCAGTTGAGAATGTAATCGTGCCGAGCAAGGCGCAGCTCGTCGACCTCCTCTGCACGGCCGAGCGCAACGGTCGAAAAAAGCGCCGCAGCGATCGCGATGGAGAGCACAGCCGGCGTCACCCGGATACGCAGCGCGTTCATTTTTCCGGTTGCGCCTCTTCGGCCGGCCCGACAACCAGCGCCGTCGAGCAGTGATAGGTCTGCATCTGCGTGCCGGCGCACCAGTTGATGTCGTTGTTGCGCACCCAGTGGTACGGCGGGCGCTCTCCCTCGTTGCGGTTGCAGAAGCAGCGACCACAGAAGGTTTTACCGCAACAATCGTTGTAGGAGATCAGGTAATCGCGTCCATCGGACGGGTTCCGGCAGGTGCCGACCCACGTGACCGGTGACATCTCGGTGCCGGGCGGGCAGGACGTCGCGGAGCCGCCGCAACAACCGCACAGGAAGCCGTCGATCGCACAATGGCGCCAGTACTCGCAGCTGTTGGGGTCGCCGCTCGGACCCGCGCCTCCATCCGCCTCACGCGCTACCGCAGCCGCGCCCCGCGCGACAGGCAGCAGCGGAAGCATGGACGCACCGAACAGGAGCGCCCCGAGGCGCGCGAGAAACCCTCGCCTGCCCGTGCGTCGTGCCAGCCGCCGCGCGTACAGTTCAAGCCTGCGATCGATCGTATCGCTACTCACCCGTGTTTCCGGCCTGTCAGCCAACTCGACCGTCCTTCGCAGCAAGTGCCGCAGTTGTCGCCTCGTGTGTCAGATAATCCTGGATCGTCGCAACCCCTCGCTCGCGAGCCTCGAACAGGCTCTCGACGTGCTCACGGGTATTGACCATGCCGGCCGCGCGCACGACGCCACCGTCATCAATCAGAACACAGTAGGGCAGCCTTGCGACCTGGTACGCCAGACCGAGGTCTGACGAGACCACGTACGGCCAGGCCTCGAGTTTATGCTCCGCAACATAGCCGCGATGCCCCTCCCCCGCTCCGTCACTGGCCAGCACGAGCCGCGTCGCCGCATCTTCTTCACGCGCCGTCAGCAGAAGGGTCGGAAGCAGAGTGGCACACACGGGACAGGTCGGAGAAAGAAAGAACAGCAACGTCGAGCGTCCGTCCGGGTCAATACCGCCGACACGGACCGGGTTGCCATCGAGATCGTGCACTGAGAGCTCAGGAGCCCGCTCTCCGACTTTCACAGAATTTCCCTGGAGCATCGCACCTGCCGGAGCGATACGCTCGTGGAGAACGCCGACCTGCCGGACCAGCGCGAGCAAAGCCGTCGAGAGCACGACGACAACGACCCAGAGCACCACATTCGACGCAACCAGCGCTGTGAACAGGCTCTCACTCATCCGCGACTCCCGGCAGCAGGGCCTGTGCTCAGTGAGCGCAATCGGCCGAACACCGCCCAGAGACTCGAAATCGCGAGCGTAGCAGCGAGTGCCGCTATCCATTCAATCCACACAAGCGGACGAGTCTCCGAAGGCGCCATGCGCGAGCGATCCGGCTCGAAGTTGCCTGCCCACTCTGCGCCGAGACCGGCCCCTGCGACTACGAAACCACCGACGACCGCGAGGAACAGATTGCGCAGAACGAGCCGGGGATGCAGCGGTTGCTCCCGCTCTGCTCCGTCACAACCGCAGTTCATGTCCGTTCGCCCACGCAGAAGATTGACCGCGATCGCGAAGCCATAGATCAGCATCAGCCCGGCTGCCGCTGCGCCGCCGAGAAACGATGCGGAGGGCGAAAAGGGCGCGGCGCATAACAGAGCGGCGGTGCACGTCTCCACAAGGACGAGCATCGCGGCCGCGGGCTTGACCAGCACCGCAGGCAACAGCCCGTAATTCCAGAGTATCGCCGCGAATACGTGCAGATCGCGAGCTTTGTGAGATGCTGCGACGGCCAGAAGCAGCGCGAGCGACCACGCACAGACCGCATGCAGAACAGGCAGAGTGTCGAGCAGTACGCCGGCTGCTGCGTTGGCACTCATCGCGGTCATGGCACCACCAGCAGCGAACCGCTCACGCCGGCTTCGGTCAGATCGCCCACCATTTCGCCCGAGCGTCCGTCGACCACGGTGACGTTTCCGATATCGCGATTCCGGGCAAAAAGAAGAGGCTCCTCGTCCTGGGTGACAGCGATGCTGTGTACGCCCGGATTCGGCGCGAGCAGGCGAACGAGGCCATCCGCCCAGCCGCCTTCACCGACACCGATCAATGGCCGCAGGAAACCGGGCATTACATTCGGAGCGGTAAACTCCTCGACTCGCTCTCCGGCCTCGACATCGTAGACCCAGATCTCCGACCCGGCGTCCTTGTGCGAGCCTCGCCCTCCCTGATGAACGAGCGAATACAAACGCCCGCTTCCGCGATGAAGCGCCAGGTGCTGAATGCCCCCTACCCTCCACGAGTCCGCACGCTCGTCCTCGGTGAAGAGGCTCCATCGCGCTTCGAGTCGCGGCGCGTCGCCCCGGAAAGAGAGGCGATGCAGCCAGCCGTCGAAAGAAACAAACCACCACTCGTCGCCGGAACGCACTCCGGCCCCGGAGAGCGGATCCGACAAAACATCGAAGAACGGACTGCTTCGACTGATCCCGGCCTTGCGTCCGCTTTCGTCGATTTTGATGACCAGAGCGCTGCCGTCTCCGCAGAGCATGGCGAAGCGCCGACGATCGACCGGATAAACCATCGCACAGCCACCCGTGACGATACGCTCTGTGACGGTGCGCGCTTCGAGGTCGACCACCGTCACGGAGACCTCCGGCACCTGATTGAAAATCACCAAAAAGCGCTCGTCGTCGAGAACACCACCGAGCGCGATCCCGGTTCCTGTATCGGCCACGAACGGCGGGATCTCGATATCGCCGAGAACGGCCAGCGTCGAGTCGTCGTAGATGGTAATCAGATCACGGCGCGCACCGTGCGTCCCACGCGCATAGATGGTCTGGACCACGTAGATCTCGCCGCGGCGGTGCGCGAAATACGGAGGCCGTGTGCTGAGCGCCGTCCCACCATCCACGGCTCCGAGCATCACGCGTGCGTCACCATCGAAAAGTACGCTGTGTTTGAGAACGCTGTCATTGACCCAGACACGATGCGCCGCACCGGTCGCGTCGAGTCGAGCGACAACGCCCCAAGGGTCCTCGGTCAGTCCATCCGAGGACTTTTCTGCGCCGATCCTCTCGGCGGCCAGTTGGGCATGCGCCGTTCCGATGAGGGCGGCCGAGATCCCGCACAGGACCGCGAAGGCAAGCAGCCGAATGGAATGGGAGGAAAATGAGAGAACCAGAGGGAGAGAGGATCGACCGCAGCCCGGATGGGCCGAGGCCGCTGAAACTTCGGACCGCACAGCGTGCGATCCAATACGACGGCCGCGGCTAGAACCAGCCGCGGCCGTCGACGCGAATCAGCGTGCTCGACGCAGACGCGGCCTGCTGCCCGCGACGCTTCCACGTGCGGCAGCCCGAGGCAGCGTGTGCGCGAACGCTGCCAGCCGTCCGTGGTGGGACAGGCTCACATCGATCCCCAGACCGATACCGCCACGCTCGATTCTCGGGGCATCCGCACCGACAATGCAGAGCTCGTCGAGCGGGCAGTCGATACGGTCGGCTACGGAGGAACAGAGCGCACCGCGTGCCAGCCCGCCCGCGTCGTTGCTGTCGCCCGGCACAGCGACGACATCACAGACGATCGCGCGCCGGTGCGGCCAGGTGCCGAGCATGGCGACAGCGTGGACGGCGCCGGAGATATGAACGACGTCGACATCAATCCGGTGCCCGGCATACTCGACGCTTCCGCTCATGCGCGTACCACCGACGCGATTATAAAAATCAACGCGCAGCGCGCGGGGGTCGATCGATGTCTCGCCCGCGGCCTTCACGAGCGCCTTGATGACGCTCTGCTTTGCAGCCCAGTGCGACCACAGCGCCACGCCGGGGTCGCGGTCGGCAAAGATCGCGTCGTACTCGTCATCCGTGAAGGTGTCTTTGGTAAAGCTGTCGGTGAGCGCATCGAGGCGCGTTGCGGGGTCGGTCAAATCGACAATGTCATTTCCGATGAACAATGTACCACCTCTTCGCCGGGGAGACGTCCAGCCGCGTCACGGCGCCGCCCTCCCTCGGTCGTGAGCATCGGTGTCGCGCGATCGCGGCCGATGCTCTGTGTATTCAGGCCCGCCGCCGGGCAAAGGATCCGGTTCGTGATGAGACGACCGAAAGGAGCAAAACTTCGCTGCGGCGGCTTTGCGCAACGACCTCCGCAGCATACGGAGGTCGGTCGCGACAACGGCATTATACCTTATGGTGGCAGGGCTTCCCGATAGACAAGTTGAACTTTCGAGAGCGGAGAAGCGAAAAAATACTATTGACTATCTTCCCTTGAAGATCGGCTTGCGCTTCTCGAGAAATGCCTTCGGACCCTCGCGCGCATCCTCGGACGACATCACGACCATGCCGATGCCCATCTCCTTGTCGAAGGCCTCGGCCTCGCTGAGCGTCGCCGTCTCACGGATCGATTGCAGGATCGACCGCACCGCGACCGGTCCATTGTCGGCGATACGTTCCGCGATCGTCCGGGCTTTGCGCAGCGCTTCGCCGTCGGCAACGACGTGACCGACGAGCCCGTATTCACGGGCCTGATCGGCGGTGATGGACTCGCCCGTGAGAAGCATCTCGACGGCCAGCGAATAGGGAATCTGCCGGGGCAACCGGACCGTCGAACCCGCCATGGGAAAGAGTCCGCGCTGCACCTCGGTCACACCGAATTGCGCCCCGCGCGCAGCCACTCTGATATCGGTGCCCTGGAGAATCTCGGTCCCGCCCGCCAGAGCAAAACCCTCGACAGCCGCGATCACGGGCTTTCCCGGCCGGTAGGTTTTCAGCCAGCCATCGAAGATGATGCTCATGTCATCTTTCAGCCGCTGCTCGAACTCGTCTTCGGGCTCCTTTCCGGCGAGCAACTTGTTGATGACGCCGAGGTCCATTCCCGCGCAGAAGTTCCCGCCGGCGCCGGTGAGAATCGCCACGCGCAGCTCGTCATCCGCGTCAAGCCGATGCCACGCGTCGGAGAGTCCACACAGGACTTCGGCGTTGACCGCATTCTTCTTTTCGGGTCGGTTGATTGTGACGGTCAGAATGTGACCGTCCTGCTCCGCCAGCAGTGCGGGTTCGGACATGTCGGTCGACCTCCTCTTCAGGTCTTTCTCTTCGGGGCGTTCTCTGCGCCCCTGTAATTCGTGACAATCTTCGCCTCGCACATGCGCGCGCGGCTCCGCAGTCAGACCGCGATCTCGATTCCCTCGCCGGAGGTATCGTCGTAGCGGCCGTGAAGGAACGGCAACATCCACTCCCCCGGTACAGAGCGCAGTACTTTGCCGTTGCTCTGCGTTGTGCCCTGCTCGTACTCCATGCTCACGAGACGCCGGACTGGAACATCCGCCACAGGGTCCAGCGGCGACTCGCCGAGGATAATCTCCCCTTCCATGCGCGCGGACTCTTCATGCCGGTGCTGCCACTCGAGCCGTACCAGAAGTGGATCGGTATCGAAGGCCTTTTCATGTTCGCAGGACGGGAACGCCTTGAAGCAGTAAGCATGCTCGACAAACTCTCGCGGACCGAGCGCCTCACCGATCTTTCCGTGAGCTGAGAGGTAGGTCATTCCCATGCGCGTCACCGAGGCTCGCACCTCGTCGCCTTCGCGCTGGAAATCGATCTCGGCGATCTTTTTCGGCTCGCCGAATGTCTCGCGCCCCGGCACCACTGCCGCCTCGGTCGTCATCGGCATAGTCACCAGATAGGTTCCGGCAACGCCTTCGTAAGTTGCCGCGACACCGAAAATTGCCGAGCCGATCTCGAACGTGAACTCCGGCGAGATGTGCATCGCGACGTGGGAAAATGTCACGCGAATCTCCGGCTTCTCGACCTTGAGCGGCTTCGGCACCAGCGCTTCCGCGATTGCGGGATCGGTCTCGTACACCGCGCGTATCGAACGGACGGTGCTGTCCAGGAACTCAGGGTTGCTCTCGGCCGCCTTCGCCACCTGTTCAAGGGTCTTTACGTATCGAAGCTTTGCCATTGTTTCGTCACTGCCTCCCGTTGGCGGTTGCCGAACCGCTGATATGAATCCTCTCGGTCTCTACTCAATCCGTTCTGACGGTATCGCTGCCCGCGACATCACGCCGAGACTGCATTCTCAATCGCACGCACTCCCGGAAGAAGTCGCCATGGCGTCGCACAGAAACGCGGCGACATCTCGCGCACTCTCTCGCAGCGGATAAGCGTCGAGGTGGGCCCAGCTGAACATCAGCGCATAAAAGGACCCGAGTACGACCTCCACCGCCGTCTCAATTCCCTGTCGCGGCGAGAGGTCACCGTCTCGAACACCGTCCGCGATGATCTCGCGAAAAGCTGCATGCAGGGCGCGCGCCTGTTCGGACTCTCTGCCGGACGTATGCGCAACGTGGATCAACTCCGACAGCAGCTCGCGATGCATCGGCCCCGCCTCGATGCAGCGCTCTGCAATTCGATCGAACAGCCACATGAGTCGGGAGCCGGCGTTTCCGGTCCGGCTTCGAGCCTCCGCAATCACCGCGAGGAACTCAGTCAGCGATTCCTCGGCAATCGCGCGCAGAAGGTGTTGCCGCGTGGGAAAGTAATTGAAGAACGTTTTGTGAGCGACGTCGGCCGCGGTACGAATTTCGGTGACCGTGGTCGCTTCGACGCCGTTGCGGTCAAACAGCTCGAGCGCTGACTCGACGATACGGTTACGAATCTCGAGCTTGCGGCGCTCCCGTCGCGAGAGCTCAGGATGGATTGCTGCCGCCGGTCCGTTCATACGAAAAATTCCCGCCACAAGCTCCGCGCGCGGCGCGCGCGACGACGATTCAGCAGCACCTGAAAAGGGGACATCGGTGCATTCGTATACGGAAGTGTAAAATTTCGGTCAACCATCGCGGTACCGCAGAAGCGGGCTGCGCCTGACGAAGCGTGGGTTTAGGGCTCCGCCCCCAGATCAGCTACAATCATCTGGATCAACTGCCCGGCGCTGCCGCGGCCCTTCGGGGGTTTCCTTTGTCCATCAGCTCGCCCGCTTCATCCACATCCGCAACCAACGATTCGCTCGCCACGTCCGCTCCGGCCGCACCCGGCCCCACGGCCAAGCGACCGAAGACACGCGACCGCATCCTCGAAACGGCGCTCGCGCTGTTCAACAAGGACGGCTTCGCCAAGGTGACAACGGCTCGCATCGCCGCCGAGGTCGGGATCAGCGAGGGCAACCTCTGGTATCACTTCCGAACCAAGCGGGACCTCGTCGTTGCGCTCTGGGAGCAGCTCGCCGAGAGCATACGTCTCCGGACCACCGAGCCGACCTCTCCGGACACCGTACTCGATGACTTCATCACGTACAGTCGTCGCACCTTCCGCGAGATGTGGGACTTCCGGTTCCTGTACCGCGACCGAGCCGAATACGGTCGCTTTGACGAAGAGCTCGAACAGCGATTGCGGGTCGAGGTGGTAGAGCGCGGCCATGAGCTGCTCGGGAACTTCCTGCAGAACATGATCAAAGCCGGCCACCTGCGCGCCAAAGAAGCCGAGATTCGCGGTATCACCGTCAATGTCTGGATCGTTGTTCGTTACTGGCTGGACTACCTCGCCGAGTCACGGGGCATCACCACCATTGAACCACTGCATATCCGCGCCGGGACCGAACAACACCTCGCGCTGTTCCTCCCCTACCTGACGCCCGGAGCGAGGGCTTACCTTGGAGCGCGTGCGACCGTAGAGATTCCCGAAGAGTTCGCGCCCGGAAACGGCACCGGCGCCGACTGAGGCTCTCGATGCTTCAAAGCTCGGCGGAGATTCACGTACGAACCGGAGGCCCGGGGCTCTATGAGGTTACCGACGAGGTCGCAGGCTGGGTCGCGACGCAGAAGATCGACGAGGGTCTGCTCACTGTCTTCATCCGCCACACGTCGGCATCGCTGACAATCCAGGAAAACGCCGACCCGGATGTTCTGCGCGACCTCGACGACTTCTTTCGCCGCACGGTTCCTGAGGACAACAGGCTGTATCGCCATACGGCCGAGGGACCGGACGATATGCCCGCGCACATCCGCTCGGCTCTGACGCTGACGCAACTTTCGATACCGGTGCGGGCAGGGCGACCGGTGCTGGGTACATGGCAGGGGGTCTACGTTTTCGAGCATCGGGCGGGTGCGTTCACCCGCCGACTCGCGCTCCACATGATCGGCGAACGCGCGTCCTGATCAGCCGTCAACACCGTACTCTTCAGCGTCTTCCACGACCCGATACCACTCCCAGCGCATGCCCTGGGGGTCGGCTGTCCAGACCTTGCTCTGCCGCGCAAAGCAGCAGGTCGTATCCTCCTGGATCTTCTCGACCAGGCCCGCCTCCTGAAAACGCGTCACGGCATCATCGACATCGTGTTGTTCGAATGCCTCCACGCCGAGATGGTTCAGCCGCTCGTCCGCTTCAGGGTGCTCGAACAACACCAGCTTCAGTGGTGGGTTCTCGATCGCGAAGTTCGCATACCCTTCTTTGATCTTCGCCGGTTCGGCGCCGAACAATTTCGAGTAATACGCGATCGCCTCGTCGAGATCGCGCACATTCAGCGCGAGTTGAAGTCTCATGCTCATTCTTTTTCTCCTGTCGTTGGCCGACCCGTGATCGAGCGGTCAACCGCATCGGCATCGGATTCGACACCGTCTTTTCTTGGAATGCCCTGGCGAAGGAACTCGTCGCCGTCCGCCCATCGGCCGTGGGCGGTCAGCCACAACCGCAGAAGGTGACGCCGCCTCTCCGGCTCGACCTCATCCTCGTAGGCCGTTCTCGCATGGAGGATCACCGAGTTCTTCAGCCACTGGATATCTCCGGGCTCGAATTCCATCGCCAGATGAAAATCCGGCTCTTCACAGATCTCGTCGATCAGGTCTATCACTTCGTTCTGTGCGGCCGTGAGCCGCGGCGCCTCGGGGTGTCGCTGTGCGCCTCGAATGTACCAGCCGATATAAAACGTCCGCAGTCGCTCACCGTCGAAGTGACAGATCGGGAGGTCGAAGTACGGAGCTTCGCCAGGCGCCTGCTCCTCGTTACGGTCCCAATGAAAGTTCTCGTAGAGCTCCGGCACGAGGTCCGGCCTTCGCTCGAGCAGTTCGTTGTAAACGCTGACCGAACTCGCGATGCGACTCTGGCCTCCGCTTCGCGCTGTCCGCAGGCACAGCAGGCCGATGATATCGGCCCCGTCGCAGTGGAACCCGAGCGACTCGCGCGTCTTGTACAGGCGCACCGAGGGGTCTGAAGGGTCGGCGCCCGTATCCCGGACCTCACCGAGCAGATCGCCAGCGGCGGTCTGCGAGACGGCTGTGCCCATGTGCAGGCCGATCCCCCAGTAAGCGATGCGCGCCCGGTCTACGGAGTAGCGATCCACCGGTACGCCGCGGGCGAGAACAAAGCCGCGCCCGTGCTCCAGCTCACGCATCCATGTGGCGATGGCGCCTGCCATCGCATCGAACTCGAAATCTCCCACCCCGAGCTCGTGGAGCGGACGCCCGCATCGGGCTACGGCGTCCACGCAGCGGTCCAGGTCCGCGACCTCGGCGCTCGACAGGCGGTAAACCCAGTCCTGGCTGCGAGCCTGTTCGGCTCCTCGCCATGCCGCGGCGCAGCGCAGGGGCTCGAGCAGGAGCTCGCGCACGGCCTCGCTCATATCCGCGCGCTCCGGGTCCGCAGCTCGCCGTCGCTCGAGCGCACCTCGACGCCCTCACAGCAGTTCTCGGAGAGGAAACCGACCAGTCCGGCCATCGCCCCGAAGTCGGGGCTGTAGATCAGAGATCGGCCGTCGCGACGGCAGGTCACCGCCGACGAATTCTTCAGCTCTTTGAGGTGAAAGGAGAGCGTGGCCGCCGGAATCCCCAGCCGCTCGCCGATCGTTCCCGCCGCCAGTCCGCCGTGCCCCGCGGCCACCAGAAGCCTGAAGATGTCCAGGCGGACCTCGTTCGCGAGCGCGGCGAGAATCCCGAGCGCGTCAGGCTTTTCCATATTTCGAAAATTATCGAAAGGTCCGAGGCCCGTCAAACAGAATGCTTCAGGGTGCGGGTCTGCTGCAGCCGCGCCTCAGAGGTAGGGAGGCCGGATTTCCTGCTCGCCGCCCATGTACGGGCGCAACGCTTCGGGGATCTCCACCGACCCGTCCTCGCGCTGGAAGTTCTCGAGCACCGCGATGACCACTCGCGGGAGGGCCAGGCCGGAGCCGTTCAACGTGTGAACGAACTGCGGGCGATCTTTGCCTTCGCGGAATCGGATGCCGGCTCTGCGCGCCTGAAAGTCGCGGAAGTTCGAGCACGAGCTGACCTCGAGCCACTCGTCACTTCCGGGCGCCCACAGCTCGACGTCGTACTTCATGCAGGCGACGAAGCTCAGGTCGCCCGTGCACATCTGAATCACGCGATGCGGAATCCCGAGTCGCCGACTCACGGTCTCGGCGTTGTCGAGCAGTGACAGCAGTTCTGCATCCGAGTTCTCCGGGCGCACGAACTTCACCATCTCGACCTTGTCGAACTGATGGCCGCGTTTGATGCCGCGCACATCGCGACCGGCCGACATTTTCTCGCGCCGGAAGCACGGCGTGAAGGCGACGTGTTTGACGGGCAGCAGATCGGCATCGAGGATTTCCTCGCGGTACAGATTCGTGACCGGCACCTCCGCCGTGGGAACGAACCAGAAGTCTTCCTCGATGTCGCGGTACAGATTCTCGCCGAACTTCGGAAGATTACCGGTCCCGACAAGGCACTCGCCGCGCACCATCGCGGGCGGGTAGATCTCGGTGTAGCCGTGCTCGCGCGTGTGAAGGTCGAGCATGAAAGAGATCAACGCCCTTTGCAGTCGGGCACCGGCCCCTTTGAGGACGTAGAAGCGCGTGCCCGATATCTTCACCCCGCGCTCGAAGTCGATGATCCCGAGCTGCTCCCCGATCTCCCAGTGCGGCTTCGGCGTGAACCCGAACTCGCGCGGCGCGCCTTCGGTGCGGATGACGATATTCGCGCTGTCATCGGCGCCGGGCGGTACATCGTCGTGCGGGATGTTGGGAAGCTCGAGCATGACCGCGCGGAAACGGGCCTCGACCTCGGTGAGTTCCTTCTCGCGCTCGGCCATGCGATCGCCCAGCTCACGAACCTCCGCCTTGGCGGCCTCCTGGTCCGGCCCGGGTTTCATCTTGCCGATCTTCTTCGAAGAGGCGCGCCGCTCGGCACGCATCTGCTCCACCTCGGCGAGCAGATCGCGGTGCCGCCTGTCGACGTCGATAACCGCCTGCACCTCGTCATCGGCACATCCGACCAGCGCGAGTTTTTCCTTCACACGATCCGGTTCGTCGCGAAGCAGTCGGATATCGAGCATGTCGAGCGGGCTCTCCTCGGTCAGTGCTGGGCGCTGGCGATGTTTCAGTCGAGCGCCGCCTCGAACGCGTCACGGATGTGTTCGCAGTGGAGCGTTCGGCCCTCGACGGCGATCACATCGAACCGCGCCGGGTGGGCGAGCATACCGCGCCGCTCGAGAAAGTCGAAGGCCGCGCGGGACAGCCTGGACTGCTTTCTCGCGTCCACCGCTTCGAACGGGTCGAGAGGCGCGTGACGCAGCTTGACCTCCACAAACACCAGCGTCTCGCCTTCGGTGGCGATGAGGTCGATTTCGCCGAAACGGCATCGATAATTGCGCACGAGCACGCGCAGCCCGCTGGCCTCGAGGAAAGCGGCGGCGGCGTTCTCGCCGCGCGCGCCGATCCGCTTGCGCCCGTCTCCGGGTACGTAGCGCGGCGTCCAGCGGCCCGGATCCGATCTTCCTGGGCGTTTGCGGGCCAAGACGCGAGGATGAGGGCGGTTCCCGCAGCCCGCAATGACAGCCGTGTGATTCCCGGGCCGCGTCGTCATCTACGGGATCGGCCGGCCGCACCGCCGGCGCAGACTCGCCTGATCGCCAGTGGCGTGCTAATCCTCGCCTCCGATGAAGATCTCGACCGCAGAAGTAGAGAAAGTCGCCTCGCTGGCGCGCCTGGAACTTTCCGAGGCTGAGGTCGAGCACCTCAGCAAGGACCTCAGCTCGATCCTGAATTACATCGCGAAGCTGGAGGAGCTCGATACCGAGAGCATCGAGCCGACCTCCCACGTCGTCACCATGAAGGCGCCTCTGCGAGAGGATGCGGTCAGCAGCCGGCCGTCTCCCGACGATGCACTGGCCAACGCGCCCCAGCGCGAAGACAACTACTTCGTGGTGCCCAGCATCATCGAGTAGATCGGAGAGCGAGCGATCATGACCCTTCCCGACCTGAACGAGCTACCGATCGAGCGTGCCTCCGAGCTGCTCGCCTCCGGAGAGGTTTCTTCGGCAGAGCTGACCGAGGCATGCCTTGCCCGCGTGGAGGCGACCGATGAGCGCGTCGGGAGCTTCCTTTCGGTTACGGCCGACCTTGCGCGCGAGCAGGCACGGGAAGCCGACGAGCGACGTGCGGCCGGCCGCGAGCCCGGCCCCCTCACCGGCGTCCCCATCGCGCTGAAAGACCTGTTCGTAACCCGTGGCGTGCGTACGACCTGCGGATCGCGAATGCTCGAGAACTTCGTTCCCCGCTTCGACAGCACGGTGACATCGCGGCTGCGCGATGCCGGCGCCGTGCTCATCGGTAAGGTCAACATGGACGAGTTCGCGATGGGCTCGTCGACCGAGAACTCCGCCCTCGGCCAAACCCGCAACCCGTGGGATCTCGGTCGGGTCCCCGGGGGCTCCTCCGGTGGTTCGGCGACGGCCGTCGCCGCGCGGCAGG
>CAXQPB010000038.1:0-3521 GCA_964225545.1 Candidatus Nitrosopumilus sp.
AGATGCGACGGTTCAAGTCCTCAAGCCAGGCTCAGCGGTTCCTTTCGCTTCACGGGCTCGTACAGAATCTGTTCCGGTTCGGACGCCATCTGCTGCGCGCGGCGAATGCCCGGATGTTTCGAGACCGTGCGTTTTCAGATTGGGCCGTTGTGACGTGCGTCCGGTGATCGGAGGTGGTCAGGCGGCGGAGCTGCGGCCCACCAGAGTTAACGTGACAATGCGCACTCAAGCCCTCGACCCGGCCCGCAGCGGACTCGCGACTGAGCATCATGACTGACCCCGCTCGCGGCTCAACTCTTGTCTCTTGACTCGATCGGAGCGACAACAGCACACAGGAAAGCCACAACAGCAATGAGCGTGCGCGCCCAATGCCATCGCTCCCAGCGCAGCAACTCCTGCGGAAGGTCTGTCAGTGGGACACTCGCGTCCGCGAACGAAGCGTTCGCTTCGGAGAAATAAACAAAGAACGGAAGCAGGGTCGCAAGCGACAGCATCGCTACTGCCAGCATTATCGGTGCTGCGTCGTGCTCGAGCCGGCGTGTGGCGATCGCCGCGGTGATTGCCAGCAGAGCAGCCATGACTTCCAGCGGTCCGAAATAATTAAGCAGCCGCGCCGCGTTCATGGCGTACCATCGGAGAAACTCTTCACCGGCCATTTCCTGCCAGAACGGCACCAGGATCATTGCCTCGGCGAGCAGAGATCCGGCCATGATGCCGAGCGCGATCGCGGTTCCTCGCATGCTGATTCGGGCCAATTTCATCATCATAGCCTCGGCGATGTCTAAACGCGCTATTGTACGCGGCTTGGCGCTTTATTCGCTGCTTTCGTCGCGGTCCGTGACCGGACCCTCAATCCATAACTGAAACGGGTCAACAAGAAGCGCGCGATATCTTGCCGCATACGGAGAACCGTGCTACTGACGCCTATCCCGCAGAACGGAGGCACGCACATGTTCGTACTCGGTTCCCTACTGATCGCGGCGCCCGGCGCCGCAATACGCAGTTCCTATCCAAGACCGCTCCAAGCGCTCGTCGCGGCGGCGCTCGTCGCGGCACTCGCGGCACCGGCCGGCGCAACGCACCTGGAAGCCAAAATGTACGGCGTCGACGACTGGACCGACGAGTGCACGGGCGGCGATCGCTCGTGGTCGAACATGGTCGACCGCTGGTACGACGAGATGGACGACCACGGCTGGTACCATAAGGACGGTCGCTTCGTAGACGACGGCATGGACATCAAACCGTTCTGCGATCCCGACACCGGAATCGCGGGATGCACCGACGGCACGCGCATGGACGACGGCGACGCCGTGATGATCTTCATGCACGGGTCGGACAACGGCGACGCCTGGCGCGGGAAGGTCCGTCACGAACACCCCGACAATGGCTGTTTTATCAACGCACCGGGCTCGAACGGCGGCGACGAGCTGTTCGCCGGCGACGTGGACATGGAATTCCTGCACCTGTCGTCGTGCTACAGCCTGAACGCCGACAATTTGCCCGACGCATGGCGGATGTTCTACGACCCCGTCGACACGCCGAACAACCAGCGCCGGCTTCACCAGGCCGACGGATTCCATGGCGTGATGTGGATCGCCTCGCGCATCCGCCAGTCCTACGAGGACTTCGCGGCCGACGCGTTCAGTGTCTCCATCAAAGACGCGTGGATGACGAATCTGTACCGCAACGACATCGGCGACGACGGCGACGAGGAACAGTGTCCGGTCGCCTACGCGGTGGGCTCGAACCGCGACGACTGCTTCAACCGCATTCAGAACGAGCGCTACAACAATATCTTCTCCGACCCGTCTTCGATCGGTTACTACTGTTACTACTTCTTCGACGGCTGCGATCCGCCCAGTGAAGACCCTTTCGAAGATCCGAACGCACGCTGAAGGAGGGACGGATCATGAAAGATCGAAGAAAGTTCTCCATCGTTCTCCGTTCGATCGCCGCCGCGGCTCTCCTCGCCTCGACCGCGTCTGGCGCCGCCGCGCAGATGAGTTGCACGGACTTCCAGGCCCTCGTGCAAGGTTCGTTGCCCGGCGAGGTCGGCAACGAGGGGGCCATCGCGGCGCTGCTCAACCCGCCGATCAGCCAGCCGCAGATGGGCGAGCTGATGAAAGACCGCAATTTCGTCAAGAACGCCCTGCGCGTCATCGACGCGCGCGGTCTCCAGGCCGACAAGGCTGACTGCCGCTACGACGGACGCAAACCGCGGCGGGCGTCCAAAGGCGAGGATCCCTACGATCACATCGACTGCACGCAACGGTCGCGCAAGACCGGCGAGGTCCTGCGCCTGAGACTCGCCGACGGCCACATCGTCTACCTCAACCCGAGCCGCAGCTACGACGCCATCGCCGGCAACGGCAACACACAGACCATCGGCGACGCGCTCGCGCGTGCCGACGAGGTGGCCGGCGCGTTCGGCGTGCCGCCAGCCGAGTTGTCGACGACGTTCCGCGATGCCGTGGCCATCAAGGTGGCCGGTGTGCCGCTCGACTTCGAGTCCGGCATCCCCGACTTGGCCAACGCCGAAGTGCAGGTCGCCGAGCTGCTCGCGCTCGTCGGTCGCGAGGTCGCCGGCGTGCCGGTGCACGACTCGGGCATGCGTGTGGTGATAGACGCCAAGGGGCAGGTCGCGCGCATGAACATCCGCTGGCCGGACTTCTGCATCGATCCCGAAGCCGGCGCCAAGTTGAGCTCGACGCTGCGCTCCACGCAAGACGTCATCGCCGACGCGGTCGAGACAATGGGCGAGCAGAACGACTGCCTGACCTTGGCAGGCATCCACCAGCGCATCATGTACGTGCGCGCCGACATCGGCGGCGAGGGGCCGGAGACGGCCGACGACGAGGGCGACCCTGAAGAGGCCGAGGAAGGCAACACCCGTCCGACGGCCTGCTACGTCCCGGCGCTGGTGATCGACGTCGAGACCATCGACTACTCCGGCACCGGCGACGAGGTACAGGCCGGCGCCGAGTACATCATCCCGCTGATCGGCGCTGCCGCAGAGCAGGGCTGAACCGGGCGAGGGGACGGGTCGCAGCGCCTGTCCCCTCGGGAGCTGGCGTGGAAGATCACGCATCGCGAGCGAGAATTCGTCTCGGAATCCCGCGTGTGCCGGATTTTGAAGGCGCATGACCTGATCGCAGGGGATTGTCCCATTAAGTCGGCCTGCGGCAGGCTGCGTCGATGAGCCGTCCGTCGAAGCAGTACCGCAGGCACCGATTCCCACCACAGATCATCAGCCACGTGCTCTGGCTCTATCACCGCTTCTCCCTGAGTTTTCGCGATGTGGAGGATCTCCTCGCTCAGCAACGATTCTTGCGAAAACTCATCAAAGGGCAGGGTGGTGAGCCGAATCGTTTGGTGACAGACAAGCTGCGTAGCTACCCACCGGCACATCGAGACGTGATGCCGGCCGTGCCACACGAAACGCATCCGTACGCCAACAATCGCGCTGAGGTCTCACACCAGCCCACGCGGCAGCGCGAGCGACAGATGCGACGGTTCAAGTC
>CAXQPB010000039.1:0-5166 GCA_964225545.1 Candidatus Nitrosopumilus sp.
AAGTACAGCGCGTGCTTGAAGAAAGCGGACGCGACCGCGGTGAAGAAGGGCGTCGCGGCGGATTATACGAAGTGCGTGGGAAAGATCGAGGACGCGTACGAGAAGGCTGAGACCAAAGCGGCGGGCGAGTGCCTGACGACGGGGGACCTTCCCACGGTGCTGCAGATTCTGGATGCGGCAATGACGGACACGTCAACGGGGACCGGCGGGGGTACGTATGTGTTTTGCGGCAACAGCCTGATCGACGGAAACGAGTCGTGCGACGGCTCAGCGCTGGGAGGCGAGACGTGCGAGAGCCTGGGCTACGCGTCGGGGTCGCTGGCGTGCACGCCGGGCTGCGGCTTCGATGTGAGTGGCTGCGTTCCGGTTGCAGCGGACACGTGCGGCGACAGCGTCATCGACGCGGGTGAAGAGTGCGACCAGAGCGCGATCCCGGAGCTGCAGTCATGCGATTTGAGGACCGGCGGAGCTGAGCCTTATGGCGAGCTGGTATGCGGAGCGAACTGCACGCTGGACACGAGCGGTTGCACGTCGGAGCGCTACGAGGACACGGGGCTTGGTTCTGTGATCGACCACCAGACAGGTCTTGAGTGGATGCAGCATATTGACACGCCCATTGATGGTTACGCTTTCAATTTTAGAGGTAAAGGCCGTGATGCATGCTGGGATGGGCAATGGGAGTATGTCGGCAGGTACTGTAGTAGCCCATACTACGATGCACGGTTTGCCCTGTACGAGTTCAATGGTAATGAAAGTATCGATGACGAGTTATTGATCGTTGACGGTGCGGTAGTGCCACGCGAGGGGGAGTTTGCTGGTTTTGCGGGGCACAGCGACTGGCGTCTACCGACTATTGCGGAGTTGTTGACGATCCTAGACTGCTCGTTTGGCAACCCATGCATCGACCAGTCGGTGTTCGGCCCGACAGAGGCGAACAGGTGGTACTGGTCGGCCACCACTATGGGCCTATACCAGTACAGGGGGTGCTATACCCAGTATGTGGGTGGTGACTGCCGGGCCTGGGCCGTCGATTTCGCAGACGGCAGCGTTGCCCATACAAATAAAGCCGATGACGAGGGGATGAGGATTCGTGCTGTCCGGCGTCACCACTGGCCGTCTTAAGCCATTACTGCGGACTCGCGACCGAGCTTCATGACTGACCTCGCTCGCGGCAGGCCTGCGTAATCGTTCGATCACCGCGCCTGCCGCGGGCGGCGTCACCTGACCGTCTTACGCCGCTGCTGCCGCCCGCGAAACTCGAACTCACAAAGCTCGATCCCGCGACGCCTCAGACCGATTCGTCTTCGTTCCTGAGGCACCGGCGCTTCGCAGCCTTGAACCGGCTGACGACGGCTTCGACGCGGCCTGGAATGCATCGAGTGCGGCCCGGCGATCAGGCGGGAAGTCTGAAGTGCAGCGCCCGGGTCCGCACCATGCGGTCGAACCCGTAGCGTGACAGCGTGATTCCCACGCCGCTGTCCTTCCAGCCGGTCCACGGCAGCTCGGGGTCGAGGAAGTCGCAGCGGTTCATGAAAACCGTTCCGGCCTCGATGCGGCTGCCGAGGTGGCGCGCGGCGGCGAGGTCGCGGGTCCAGACCGACGCGGTCAGCCCGAGATCCGAATCGTTCATGCGCGCGACGGCCTCGGTGTCATCATCGACGGCAGCGACCGCCGCGACCGGCCCGAACGTCTCCTCCCGCATGACGAGCATATCGTCGGTCGCTCCGGTTACGACGGTAGGCTCGAAGTAGCGGCCGCGACCGTCGATCTGGACAGCGTGCCCACCGCTGGCGATCTGCGCACCGCGCCCGGCCGCGTCTTCGAGCTGTCTTGTGATGGTCGCGATGCTGTCGGCCTGGGCCATGGGTCCGAGCGTGGACTCGTCCCGCTCGGGAGTGCAGGGCGTCCACTCGCGGCAGGCGTTCAGGAGCAGTTCGACGAATTCATCGTGCACGCTGCGGGCAACGTAGATCCGTTCGACTGCGCAGCAGCTCTGCCCGCTGTTGTAGAACGCGCCTTCGGCGATGCCGGCTGCGGCCGATTCGAGGTCGGCGTCCTCGCGCACATACGCCGGGTCTTTGCCGCCGAGCTCGAGTCCAACGTCGATCGGCCGGCCGCCTGCTGCGCGCGAGACGCTGACGCCGCCTTCGACCGAACCGGTGAACGCGACGTAATCGATTGCGCGGTCGGCGATGACACCGGCGGTGACATCGTGGCCGGCGACCAGCGCGATTACCGAGTCCGCGGGCGCGCCGGCGGCCGCGAATGCATCGGCGAAATGACCGGCGCACAGCGGCGTCCGCGCGGAATGTTTCAGCACCACCGCGTTGCCTGCGAGCACAGCCGGCACGACGACGTTTACGGGGATCAGCAGCGGGTAGTTCCACGCGGCGATGTCGAGAACGACACCGACCGGACGTTTCTGGATGACGCGCTCGAATCCTCCGCGCGCATCGAGCGGTTCGTCTGCAAGACACTGCGGGGCCAGCTCGATCATGCATCGCGCACGGTCGATGGCCGTCGAGATCTCCCCGCGCGACTGCGAGATCGGCTTGCCCATCGGCCCGGTGATGTCGCGCGCGATGCGCTCACGGTTCGCGGCAAACCGATCGATGAAGCGCGAACAGAGCTCGATGCGCTCGGCGAGGTTAAGCTCTGCAAGGGTATCGGCCGCGGCACGCGCCCGGCCAACGATCTGCGCCGCGTCTTCGGCCGAAGCGGTCTCGATCTCGCAGAAGACCTCCCCGGTCGCCGGGTTGTCCACACTCAGCGTTGTCATCGGCAATGTTCTAATCCGCCCGGACTGTGTTCGCCAAGCTTTCGAGGCACGCCGGCGAACAGGTCGTGCGGGTTTGTCTCGCCGCCGGTCCGGGGTGGCTGGAAATCGGCGCCGGAATCGTAGACCCTGCGCCGGTGGCGAGGGTCGGGAAGGGCGTGTCGGGGCGGCACGGATCGGCGGGAGCCGGTCCCGACACCGGCCGTGTATGCGGCCCGGGCCGGCGTTCTTTCTCGCGGCTGTCGCCGCTCGCGCTCGCTGTTCTGTCGGCTGTCTGTATTGGAGGCACCTCGTGTTCCGATCCCCCCGAGCAGAAACGAGCTGCACGCGTCGAGGCGCCCGAGCCTGTGATCATGCGTGACTGGGAAGTGCCGCAGGGTTCACCGGGCGGCGAGCCCTACCAGGCCGAGCTCAGGGATCGGCTGGTTTTCGCGCTGAACTCAAAACCCGAGGGCTATCGCGCGCGAACGCATCACCGCAACGTCGACGGCTCGCCGGTGTACACGAACCGGCTCGTTCTCGAATCGAGTCCGTACCTTCTTCAACACGCGCACAACCCGGTTGACTGGCACCCGTGGTCCGACGAATCCTTCGACAAGGCGCGGCGGCTGGGCAGACCGGTTCTGCTCAGTGTCGGCTATTCGACGTGTCACTGGTGCCACGTGATGGAGCGCGAGTCGTTCGAGGACGTCGAGATCGCGCGTTACCTCAACGAGAACTTCATCGCGATCAAGGTCGATCGCGAAGAACGCCCCGACGTCGACAACGTCTACATGACGGCCGTGCGAATGCTCAGCGGACGCGGCGGTTGGCCGATGACGGTCGCGCTGACGGCGGATCGTGAGCCGTTCTTCGGCGGCACCTACTTCCCGGCTCGTGACGGCGACCGCGGGTCGCGGGTCGGTTTTCTCAGCGTGCTGAGAAAGCTCTCGGAACAGTATGCGGAGTCCCCGGACGAGACGCTCGCGGAGGCCGCGAAGCTCACGCGGCGTTTGCAGGAGGCTGCGAAGGCGCCGCCGCCCGGAGCGCTCGCGACGCCCGCGCTGCTCGGCGGATCGACCCGGATGCTCGCCGGCGGCTACGACCGCCAGTACGGCGGCTTCGGCAAGGCCCCGAAGTTCCCGCGCAGCGTGACCCTGGAGTTTCTGCTTCGCTACCACCGCAGGACCGGCGACCGCCAGGCGCTGGAGATGGCGCGCTTCACGCTCGAACGGATGGCCGCGGGCGGAATGTACGACCAGGTCGGCGGCGGTTTCCATCGCTACTCGACCGACCCGCGCTGGCTGGTCCCGCACTTCGAGAAGATGCTCTACGACAACGCGCAGCTGACCGTCGCCTACCTCGAAGGCTACCAGGTCACGCGCGACCGGATGTTTGCACGAATCGCGGCTGAGACCCTCGATTACGTCGCGCTCGAGATGACCAGCCCCGAGGGCGGATTTTACTCGGCGACCGACGCCGACAGCCGCACGCCGTCCGGCCATCAGGAGGAGGGCTGGTTCTTCACGTGGACACCGGAGGAGATCGCGGCTGTTCTCGACGCCGACGAGGCACAGCTCGTCCGCAGTCATTACGGGGTGTCGCGGACCGGGAATTTCGAGCGACGCAACATCCTCAACGTTGTGCGGCCGCTTGCCGACCTCGCCGCTGAGCGCAACGTCACGGTGGCGACGCTGCAGGCACAGCTCGACGGTGCCCGCGCGAAGCTCTACCAGGCGCGGCTCACGCGGCCGCATCCGGGCAAGGACACCAAGATCCTCACGTCGTGGAACGGCCTGATGATCGCGGCGTTCGCGCGCGGCGCCCGCGTTCTCGGCGAGGCCCGCTACGCGCAGATCGGAGAGCGCGCCGCCGGCTTCCTGCTCGACAATATGCGGCTGGAAGACGACTCTCTGGCGCGGTCGTGGAAAGACGGCCGCGCGCGGCACGCTGCCGTCCTCGACGACTACGCGTTCCTGACCCACGGGCTGATCGAGCTCTATCAGGCCACCGGCGAGCCCCGCTGGCTCGCGGCGGCGGTCGAGCTGACCGACGAGATGATCCAGCGCTTCGAGGACCCCGAGGTCGGCGCCTTCTTCTTCACCGCCACGGACGCTGAGGCGCTGCTGGTCCGCGAGAAGCCTGATTACGACGGCGCCGAGCCGGCCGGCAACTCCGTTGCGGTCCTCAACCTGCTCCAGCTCTACGAGTTCACCGCGGATTACAGGTACCGGCAGACGGCGGAGCGAGCGCTTCGCGCTCTGTCCAGAACCGTCGAGGGCCGACCGCTGGCGGTCCCCAAGCTGCTCGCCGCAGCCGACTTCGCGCGCGATCGCCCCAAGCAGATCGTCCTCGGGAAGCCGTCGGCCGCCGGCGGGGACGGCTCGGCGTCGGCCGCACCCGGCGCTCTG
>CAXQPB010000040.1:0-60933 GCA_964225545.1 Candidatus Nitrosopumilus sp.
CTACGCGTTCGCAGAGATCATACCGGACACTGCCGTCTTCGATTCGCGTGAGGAGGTCGACGTACGATTCTCGTTCTCGAGCGGGCCTGTCGTAACGATCCGGCGCATCGAAATCCGCGGCAACACCAAGACGCGTGACTACGTGATCCGTCGTGAGCTGAGCATGCACGAAGGCCAGAAGTTCACCGGCAGCGGTCTGCAGCGCAGCAAGCGCGCGATCACGCGGCTCGGGTTCTTCGAAACGGTCGAGCTGACCACCGCAAGAACCGAGAACGAGGATGAGGTGGATCTGATCGTCGAGGTCACCGAGGCGCGAACGGGCTCGTTCTCCGCCGGTGCGGGCTTCAGCTCCGCCGACGCCTTGCTGCTCAACGGCCGAGTCTCGGAGCAGAACCTGTTCGGTCGCGGACAGGGACTCGTGTTCAACGTCGACTTCGGAAGCATTCGGCAGAACTTCCAGTTCAGTTTCACTGAGCCGTGGTTTACCGGCAGGCCTCTCGCGGCTGGAATTGACCTGTTCAACTGGTCCCTCCAGTTCGATCGTTTCCGCCGCAGCAGTACCGGCTTCGGTCTGCGAACTTCGTATCCGCTCGCCAATTTCGGGCTGCGGTCGTTGTGGGGGTTCTCGTTGAACCGCGTTCGCGCCGGTCTCGAGTACCGGCTCGAGAACGCGACGATCGATGGAACGTCGCTGCGCGCTCCGCCCGACGTCGTCGATCAGGAAGGAACACTCCTGACCAGCAGCATCACACCGACGTTCGTGAGGAACACACTCGATCACCCGTTCGACCCGAGCAGCGGCTCGCGGCAGCGGCTCTCGGGAAAATTCGCAGGCCTCGGCGGCGATATGAAGTACTTCAAGATCGACCTCTCGGGGCGATGGTTCATACCGGCGTTCCAGGTGTTCAAGCGCCAGGTGACCTACTCGTTCGGCGGCACGATCGGGTTCGGGCTCGGCCAGGATGGGGAGAGTGGGCAGGATCTGCCGGTTTTCGAGCGTTATTTTCCCGGCGGCATCAACTCGGTTCGCGGCTACGAGGCCCGGCGCATGGGGCCGACGCAGGAGGTCTGTCTGCCCGAGGGAGATGACGATGGTTGCACCCTCGAGGAGATCGGCGGCAGCCAGCAGATCATCGTGAACAACGAGCTGATCTTTCCGATTTTGCAGGACGCGAAGTTCAAAGGAGTGATCTTCTTCGACGCCGGTAACGCGTTCCTTGCCGATCCGGGAATCCAGCTCAGCGAGATCCGAATGGCCGCCGGTTGGGGCTTCCGCTGGCTTTCGCCGTTCGGACCGCTAAGAGTCGAGGTCGGCTACCCGATCAACAAGGCCCCGAATGCCGATACCCAGGTCGTGCTGTTCTCGTTCGGATCCCCGTTCTGACGGGCGCACGCTCAGATGGAGACGTTCATGATTCTTCCTGATTTCCACTCCCACTCTCGCACCCCGAGACGCACCGTCGCGGCGGCGCTTGCGGCCGCGGCGATGACGCTCGGCGCGCTCGCACAGCCTGCCCCCGCGGCCGCTGAACTCAAGGTCGGCGTCGTCATCACCCAGCGACTGCTCGCGGAGAGCAAGGTCGGCGGGCAGGCAGCGGAGAAGCTTCAGGGCAAAAAGAAAGAGGCTCAGGAGCGGTTGGACGCCAAGGCCAACGAGATCGCGGATATGCAGCAGGACCTTGCCAAGCGGGCGATGGTTCTCAGCGAGAGCGAGAAGCTCAAGGCGCGTGACCAGTTCGAGCAGCAGCAGCGCGACGCCCAGAGGATGAAGGAGGACCTCGAACGCGACCTCCAGAAGTCCGAGGAAGAGATCCTCGGCGGTGTGAACCGCTTTCTCAGCGAGCTTGTGATCAATTTCGGGAAAGAGAACGGCTACGACCTGATTGTGGACGCTTCGGTCGCGGTTTATTTTTCCGACGAGGTGGACGTGACCGACAAACTGATCGCGGCAGCGAACGCGAAGTACAAGTAACGGGCGGGCAATTGGCCGTAACTCGAACAGGCGCGGCGGCGGGCACGCAGCCGCCGCGGATTCATCCGACCGCAGTGGTCGATGAAGCGGCCGAGCTCGCCGATGGCGTTAGAATCGGCCCGTTCGCGGTGATCGGAGCCGACGTCCGGATCGGCTCGCGCACGACCGTCGGTCCGCATGCCGTCATCGAAGGCCCGACGACGATCGGTGCCGACAACCAGATCTACCAGTTCTCCAGTATCGGAACCGACCCGCAGGATCTGAAGTACAGCGGTGAGCCGACCCGGCTCGAGATCGGAGAGCGGAATATTGTCCGCGAGTTCGTCACCATCAACCGGGGAACACCGGGCGGCGGCGGGCTGACGCGAATCGGAGATGACTGCATGCTGATGGCGTATGCGCACGTCGCACACGACTGTCGCGTCGGCGACCATGTCGTGTTCGCGAACTGCGCGACTCTCGCCGGTCACGTGGAGATCGAAGATCACGCCATTCTCGGAGGGCTGGTCGCGGTTCATCAGCACGTACGAGTCGGCGAGTCGGCGATGCTCGGCGGCGGTTCAATGGTCAGCCAGGATGTTCCTCCGTTCTGTATTGCTGTCGGTGACCGGGCGCGGCTTGCGGGGATCAACGTGATCGGGCTTCGCCGCAGGGAGTTCGCCCGTGCGGAGATCACAGCGCTGCGGAGTGTCTACAGGACGCTTTTCCAGACGGGCAAGCCGCTGCGCGAAGCCATTGCCGATGTACGGGAATCGGCCGGCGGCCGGCTGTCCTCGAAGGTCGAGCAGCTTGTCGCATTCGTGCGGACGTCAGAACGCGGCGTGTGCCGATCCGGCCCGTCGGCGGAATCCTGAAACTTGGAACGCATCGGGCTCATCGCCGGGAACGGCCTGTTCCCGGTGGAGTTCGCGCGAGAGGCTCGAGGCCGCGGGCTGTACGTCGCGGCGGTCGCGCACGAGGGAGAGACCCGCGAGGAGATCGCCGAGGTCGTTGACTCCCTCGTCTGGATCAAGGTGGGTCAGATCGGCCGCATGATCCGCAGCCTGCAGGACGAGGGCGTCGCGCGAGCCGTCATGGCGGGCGGCATCGACAAGGCGCGGACACTGAGCAGTTTCCGTCCGGATCTGCGCGCCGCGCGCTTACTCGCGCGCACCAGGGGCCGCGGGCGCGGGCTGGGTGACGACACGCTGCTCGGCGCGCTCGCCGAAGAACTGGCCGGCGCGGGCATCGAGATTGTTTCCTCGACACTTTTTCTCGAGAGCATCCTCGCGACCGACGGTCTGATCGCCGGCCCGCGCCTCGATTCGGCTGCGCGCGAAGACGTGGCCATCGGTGTTCGTGTTCTCGAGGCGGTAAGTCCTCTCGACGTCGGCCAGGCGGTGGTTGTCGAAAGCGGCGTCGTGCTCGCGATGGAGGCCGTCGAGGGTACGGACGCGCTCATCCGGCGAGCCGGCCGGCTCGGCTCCGGCAAGGGGGTCGTGGTCAAGGGCGCCAAACGCGGACAGGACCTTCGTTTTGACGTCCCGGCTGTAGGTCCGCAGACCCTCCAGGTCATGGCTGAATCCGGGGTCCGAGCGCTCGTAGTCGAGGCCGGGCGCACGATCGCGCTCGAGCTCGATCGCATGCGTGAGCTTGCGCGCAATCACCGACTGACCTTCGCAGGTTTCACCGCTGCTGCCGGTGGCAGTCCTCAGCGGGCAGATCGCGGGGATGGCGTGCGCAGCGGCGACGGCGTTGCGCTCGAGAACAAGCCGAAGCGGAGCGACCGCGGTGGGTGAGACCGGTACCCTGCGCGCGGGCGTGGTTGGAGTGGGCCACCTCGGCCGACTCCACGCGATGAAATATGCCGCGTCGGGGGCTGTGGCGGGAAAGGCGATCGAGCTTGCAGCAGTCTACGACGTCGAGACCGAGGTCGCAGGACGGGTCGCGGCGGAGTTCGGCTGCGAGCCCAGCACCAGCCTCGAAGACCTTCTTGGCCGTGTCGATTGTCTGAGTGTGGCCGTGCCGGCCAGCGCCCATCTCGAGGTCGGCCTGCGCGTTGCTGAGGCGGGCGTTCACATGCTGGTCGAGAAACCGGTTGCGCCGGATGTCGCAGGTACCCGGCGGCTCGCGGAGGCTGCGCAGAAGGCGGGCGTCATCCTGCAGGCCGGTCATCTCGAGCGCTTCAATCCGGTTCTGGGGGAGGTCCAGAACCTGCTGCGCGCTCCCCGCTTCGTCGAGTGCCACCGGCTCTCACCGTATGCAGGCAGAGGCGCCGACGCCGATGTCATTGTCGATGTGATGATTCACGACCTCGACCTCCTCGCTTTTCTGGTCGGGGAGCCGGTCGTCGACGTCGAGGCCGTCGGTGTGCCGATCCTGAGCTCCAATGTCGATATCGCGAATGCGCGCATCCGGTTCGCGGGGGGCTGTGTCGCGAACCTCACCGCGAGCCGCGTCTCGCTGAAGCGTGAGCGCAAGATGCGGATATTCCAGGAGGACGCCTACGTGTCGCTCGATTTCGATGCGCGCAGGGCGACCATCGCGCGCAAGCCCGACCGTGACGGTCTTGCCGCAACCGGTTCTGGACCAGAGGGCAGCGCCGCCGCAGCCGCCGCGTCAGCAGATAAAGACCGAACAAGGCACGGGCCCGATCACGATGACCCCATGTCGGCGATCGAGGTCGAGACCCGCGAGCTGGCGGACGGTGACCCACTGGCAGCCGAGATCGCCGCCTTCCTCGATGCGGTCGCGACCGGGGGGCGGCCGCCGGTCGGAGCCGAGGAAGCGGTCTGCGCGCTGGAGATTGCGGCACAGATCACGGAGGCGGTGCGGCGTTCGAGTGCCGAGGCCCGGTGAAGGGACGGTCCGCGCCGTGAGGGAGAGACGAATTCTCGTGGTCGCCGGCGAGCCCTCCGGAGATGCGCAGGCGGCGAAGCTGATCCGCGCCATGCTGCAGAAGGAGCCGTCGCTGCGCTTTTCGGGCGCGGCAGGGCCGGCGATGCGAGCAGCCGGTGTCGAGCAGGAGGTCGATATCTCAGACCTGTCCGTCATGGGGATCAGCGAGGTCTTCGGCGGGCTTGGTCGGGTGTTGCGCGCCTACCGCAGGTTGCGCCGCACGCTGCGCGCAGACCCGCGGCCGGCGCTGCTGATCCTCGTCGACTTCCCCGACTTCAACCTCCCTCTCGCTGGCGCAGCGCGGCGCGCCGGGGTGCCGGTGCTTTACTATGTCAGCCCGCAGGTGTGGGCCTGGCGGCGGCGCCGGATCGCGAAGATCTGTCGCCGCGTCGATCGCATGATCGTTGTGTTTCCCTTCGAGGAAGAGATCTACCGGGCGCGGGGCCTCGATGCCCATTTCGCGGGCCACCCTCTGGCCGAAAGTGTAAGCGCTGAGCGTCCACGCGAGCAGACGCGCGACCGTTACGGGTTGCCGCAGGACCGACCGCTGGTCGCTCTACTGCCCGGGAGTCGCGCAGCTACGGTCGAGCACAACCTGCCTGCGCTGCTCGGCGCCGCCCGGTTGCTCGGCGACCGCGCGAGTTTCGCGATCGCGCGCGCAGCCGCGATCGACCGGCAGGGACTCGAGCGTGCGGTGGCCGCCGCCGGCGTCCGGGTCGCGATCATCGAGGACGACACGTATAACCTCGTGGCTGCGAGCGACGCGGTGGCTGTCTCGTCCGGAACGGCGACCGTGGAGTGTGCCCTGCTGGAGCGTCCGATGGTGGTCGTGTACGGCCTGTCGCGACTCAGCTACGCGATCGCCCGCAGACTGGTCAGGGTGCCGTACATCGCGATGCCGAATATCATCCTCGGAGAGCAGGTCGTCCCGGAGCTGATTCAGGAAAGACTGACGGCCGAATCGGTCGCTGACGAGCTGCGCCGCATACTCGATGACGGCGTGCATGCGCACGGTGTAAGCGAACGACTGGCCGAGGTGCGCCGCAGGCTCGTCGTGCCCGGCGCCGCGCAGCGCGCGGCAACGCTCGCGCTGGAGATGGTCGAGTGAGCGCGAGGGCCGACCGCGCGCGACTGCTCGCCTACCTCAGGCCGTATCTGTGGCCGTGGTTCGCCGGCGCCATGGTCTGCATGATCGGATTCAGCGCCACCTCGGGCGTGGTGCCCTGGCTGGTGCGGACGATCGTGGACGATGTCCTGATCCGCTCTGATGCAGCCGGACTCGCGGCGGTGATCGCGCTCGTCGTCGTGGTCTTCACGTTTCGCGGGCTGCTCGGATTCGGCCAGGCCTATCTCGGCGAGTATGTCGGGCAGCACATCGTCTTCGACGTACGCAGGGATCTCAACGACAGAATTCAGCATCTGCCAGCGGCGTATCTCGACAGGACGTCGACCGGGTCGTTGTTATCACGGGTGACGACGGACGTGCTCGCGCTGCGCCAGGCGCTGACACAGGGCGCGGCCGCGCTGCTCCGGGACGTGACTACCGTGCTCGTCCTGATCGGCGTGGCGCTCTGGCTCGACTCGACGCTCGCGATCATCGCGTTCTTCGTGTTCCCGGCCGTTGTACTTCCGTTGCAGCGGCTGTCGCGCAGGATGCGGCGATTCAGCCGCAGCGGGCTCGAGACTCTCGGCAACCTCTCCGCGCTTCTGCAGGAGACAATCGTCGGCAATCGTGTCGTCAAGGCTTTCGGGATGGAGGACTACGAGAAGGCGCGCTTCGATGCGGAGAGCCGGTCGCTGGTCGAGACCTATCTGAAAGCCGCGCGTATTCAGGCTTTTACGACGCCGATGGTCGAGACCTCGGCGGCACTGGCGGTGGCCGCCGTGTTGTGGATGGGAGCCGACTCGGTTCTCGACGGATCGCGCAGCGCGGGAAGCCTGCTGGCATTTCTGACGGCGCTGTCGCTGCTTTACGACCCGTTCAAGAAGATCGTACGGACCAATAACGTGGTTCAGAGCGGACTCGGTGCTGCGGCGCGTATTTTTGAACTGCTCGACGAGAAAGCGGAAAGCGTGGGAGGGCGTGACGCGCAACCGGACGCGATCGAAATCGTGGGGTTCACCGAGTCGATTCGCTTCGAGGACGTCAGCTTCGCCTACGAGCAGGAGCGAGTTCTGGAGCATGCGAACCTGGAGATCCAGGCCGGCGAGATCGTCGCGCTGGTGGGGCCGAGCGGCGCAGGAAAGAGTACGATCGCCGATCTGATTCCGCGCTTCTATGAACCCTGCGAGGGGCGCATCACGCTCGATGGAACGCCCGTTGATCGCATCCGACTCGACTCTTTGCGTTCACAGATCGCCGTCGTCACGCAGTTCACCTTCCTGTTCAACGATACCGTCCGAAACAACATCGCTTACGGCCGCGCCGGGATCGACGACGAGCAGATCCATGCAGCCGCGCGTGCTGCCGGTGCCGACGAATTCATCCGCGCCTTGCCGAACGGGTACAACACGTTGGTCGGCGAGCTCGGCCTGCAGCTCTCCGGTGGACAGCGGCAGCGTCTGGCGATCGCGCGTGCGCTGCTCAAGGATGCCCCCATTCTCATCCTCGATGAGGCCATGACCGGGCTCGACGCCGAGGCGGAGACACAGGTGCAGGAGGCGGTCGGGCGTCTGATGCAGGGCCGGACGACTGTCGTCATCGCGCACCGGCTCGCGACCGTGCGGCGGGCGGACCGAATCGTTGTGGTCGACGCCGGGCGAATCGCGGCCATCGGGACCCACGATCAGCTGATGGAGGTCTCGGGGCTCTATCGACGCCTTTACGAGCTGCAGTTCCGGACCGGCGCCGTGCAGGCGTCGGCGATAACCGACCCCGATGAGGCGCCGCGTGTCGTCTGACGGCCCAGGCGTGCACAGTGAGGCCGACCCGTCGGCGCGGTCGGCGCGCGCGCGGGTCGGCGGCAAAGGCCCGCTGTGGCGCCTGCGAAGAACGGCGCGCTACCGGCGCCTCGAGGCGCCCGTTCTCGGCGCGCTGATCTGGGCGACACTCTGGTGCGTTCGCCTGACGACGCGGTTCCGCAGTGTCGGAGCCGAACGGCTCGAACGTTACCGAACCGAGGGGCGCCCGGTCGTACTGGCTTTCTGGCACGGTCGCGCGATCATGCTGCCGTTCATGTTCCGCGGGCGTCTTTCCCGCGGTGACAACATCTGGATCATGAACAGTGCGCATCGCGACGGCGAAATCATCACGCGGGCGCTGGGCCGCTTCGGGGTGTTGTCAACGCGCGGGTCCTCTTCGCGCGGCGCCATCGGCGGAACGCTCGGGCTGGCGCGCAAGCTGCGGGACGGGAAAGACGTCGCGCTGATACCGGACGGTCCCCGCGGCCCGGCACTGCAGGCCAAGGCGGGCGCCGTCGAACTGGCCGCGACCGGTGGGGCTCCGATCTGTCCGCTCTCATTCAGCGCGAGCCGTTTTATTCGTCTGGGCGGCTGGGACCGCATGATGTTGCCGCTGCCGGGCTCGCGGGTTGTATGCGTGGTCGGCGAGCCCATCGAAGTGCCGCGAGGACGACTCGGGCGTGACCAGCGGGAGGTTCTCAGGGCCGAGCTCCAGCAGCGGCTGACAGTGGCCGCCGACGCTGCTGACGCTGAAGTCGGCCGCAGGAGTCAGGGGTGAGTCGGCCGGAACCAAACGAGCCGGGCCCCGCAGGCGCGGCTTCAGGCCCGACCGTTTCGGCAAACCCGCGCGCGTGCGCTCCGGCGCTGCCGCTTTCACTGGCGGCCTACGGCGTGGTCGGCGCGGCGGTCGGTGCCTGGAGCGCGATTGCTCACGCCGCCTCTACCGACCCCTCGAGGCGGCTGCAGCTCGCCGAGCGCGCGGGGGCCTGGTCGGGGGCCGTTGGCGCGGTTCGCGGCGGCGTCTGGGTTCACGCAGCGTCGATCGGCGAAGTGACGCTTGCAGGCCGCGTTGCCCGCAGCGTTCGGCGCGCCCACCGCGATCTGCCGCTCCTGCTGACCTGCAACACGCCGGCCGGCAGAGCCGCCGCTGCTCCCGAGTTCGACGAGGTGCGTTACGCCCCGCTGGACCGGGCAGCCGTGGTGCGGAAGGTGCTGGACCGCGTCAGGCCCTCACTTTACGTGTTCGTAGAGGCGGAAATCTGGCCGGTGCTGCTGATCGAAATGAACCGGGTGCGTGTGCCCGCGGTGATGGTGAACGCGCGGGTCAGCGAGCGTAGTTTCGCCCGCTACCGTCTGGCCGGCGGCCTGATCGGGCGCGCGCTGGGAAGCATCGAGCGGGTTTGCGCCCGTGACGAGGAGTCGGCCCGACGACTCATCGCCCTTGGTGCGAGGCGGGAGGCGACGGTCGTCTGTGGGGATATGAAACTCGACACCGAAGCAGTCTCTGGTGCGGCTGCCGGGTCGGCTGACTCGGTGGTGGCGGAGCCGACGCCGATGCCGCTGCTGGTCGCCGCCTCGGTGCGTACGGCAGAGATCGCCGAGGTGCTCCACGCGCTCGCCCGGCTGCGACACAGGGGCCGCCGGGCGTCCCTCGTGCTTGCGCCCCGCTACCTCGCCGATGCATCGACGGCGATCGAGCTCGCGGCTCGACACGGTCTCTCAGCGCAGCGAAGTACCGCCCGGGCATCGGCGCGCGAGCGCAGTGGCGCAGCGCCGGCATGGCCGGATGTCCTGGTCCTCGACAGTTACGGCGAGCTTGCCGGATACTACACGAGAGCCGTGGGCTGCTTCGTCGGTGGTACTCTCGATCGCACCGGCGGCCACAATATCGCCGAGCCTGCGGCTGCGCGTATTCCCGTCGTTACAGGCCCTTCGCTGCAGAACGTTCAAGCCCATGCAACAGCGCTGGCGCAATGTGGAGGGCTGCAAGTGGCGGAGTCCGCCGAGGACCTGGCCGGCATCTGGGAGAACTGGCTCGATCAGCCGCAGGACGCGCGGGACCGGGGACGCCGGGCACGGGCGTGTATCGAGCAGCGTCGCGGTGCCACGACGCGCGTGGCCGCCGAGCTCGAGCCCTGGCTGAACCGCGCTGCCGATTCGCTGGCTGTGCAATCCGGGGTGCCCTCGTGAAACGGGACGAGTTCGCCCGCGGGGTCTGGCAGGGGACCGGCCCGTTCGCGCGGGTGACCCGCGGCGCGCTTGCGCCCGCATCATGGATGTTCACTGCGGCCTCTTCAGCACGAACGGCGCTCTACCGGCTCGGGATGCTGCAACCACAGCGGCTCGCGACGCCGATCGTCAGCATCGGGAATCTTCGTGTCGGAGGCTCCGGCAAGACGCCGCTGGTGATCTGGCTGGTTGAGCGGCTCAAGGCCGCCGGCGGCAATGTGGTAGTTGTCTCGCGCGGATACGGGCGCGGTCACGACGTGCTCACGGTCTTCACGTCTGACAGCACCTCTCCGGAGTCGCTTACGGCGGTCGCGCCATGCTGCAGCGGCTACGAATATGTCCATGTCCGCGAAGACGGGCGAACCGAGCTTCGGACCTCGCGCGCCGAGGCGGCCGACGAGGCGGTTCTTGTGGCTGCGCGCACGGGCGCACCGGTCGTGGTGGCGACCGACCGAGTGCTGGCCTGCCGGGCAGCCGAGAGCCTGTTCCGGCCCGACCTCATCGTGCTCGATGATGGATTCCAGCACCTGCGCCTTGCCCGCGACATCGATGTGGTCCTGGTCAGTGAGGACGACCTGCATGCGCGCACACTGCCGGCAGGGCCTTTGCGTGAGCGCGCCACGGCGCTCGAGCGGGCGGATTATATCATCCGTACCGACGGAGACGGTGATGGCCCCACGCTGCTTCGCCGGCCCGACGCGCTCTTCGGTCGCGATGGCGAGCGAATCGGCGACGCGCGGGATCTGTCGGGAAAACGGGTTGTCGCCGTGGCGGGGGTTGCCGCACCGGAGCGCTTCGAGTCGATGCTCGATGACCTCGGGGCGAATCGACTCGCGACGTTGCGCTTCGACGATCATCACCGCTACGACATTGCTGATCGCGGGAGCATCGCGTCCGCGGCAGCAGAGGCCGACTGCATCGTCACGACGGAAAAAGACATGGTGACGTTGCGACCGCTTTTCCGCGCCGATCCGCGTCTGGTCGCGCTGCGGTTGCAGGCCGAACTGAACGGAGCGGATTCCCTCCTCGAACGCATCGCTCGACTTGACGCGAGGAACAGTGGACTACATCATCGTGGATTCGGTTTGGCTGCCTGCCCGTATTCCGGAAGCGCAATCGGCCCGCAGAGCAGGGTCTCAGGGATGAAAGAATCGCGGAAGACACGGGAACCCGGACAAGGCCGGACTGCACGAGGGGGGGCGGCATGAAGGCTCTGGTAACGGGTGCGGCCGGATTCGTGGGGTCGACGCTCAGCGAGGCGCTTCTGGACGCAGGTCACGAGGTGGTCGGCGTCGATTGCTTCCTCGATTACTACAAGCGCGAGATCAAGGAAGGCAACCTGACACGTGCCCGCGAATCGGGGTCGTATCGGTTTGTCGAGGCGAGTCTGGTGACAGCAGAACTCGCAGACCTGCTCGATGGGGTCGACTGGGTGTTTCACCAGGCGGCACAGGCTGGCGTGCGGGCCAGCTGGGGCGATGATTTCCGCATCTACAGCGACAATAACGTCTTCGCTACCCAGCGTCTCCTCGAAGCGGTGCGGGACAGCGGCGTCCGTAAATTCGTCTACGCGTCGTCTTCCTCGGTGTACGGGGACACCGACGATCTGCCCATGCGGGAGACCAGTCCGACAGCTCCGGTCTCGCCGTATGGTGTTACCAAACTCGCGGGCGAGCATCTGACCCGGCTCTACTGGGTCAATTATCGCGTCCCTACCGTGTCGCTTCGCTACTTCACGGTATACGGCCCGCGACAGCGACCGGATATGGCTTTCCACCGGTTCTCGCGGGCCGTCCTCGAGGACAGCGAGATCACGCTGTACGGGGACGGCGAGCAGTCCCGCGATTTCACGTTCATTGATGATATCGTTGCCGCCAATATCGCCGCTGCGCAGTCCGAGGCTGCAGGGCGTGTTTACAACATCGGCGGCGGCAGTCGGACGACGGTAAACGAGGTGATCTCGACGATCGGCGACATCGTCGGACGCGAGCCACGGGTGAATCGCCTCGAGACACAAAAAGGCGACGTGAAACATACCGCCGCGGATACCAGCGGTGCTGCCCGGGACCTTGGGTACAAGCCCAGGGTGGGGTTGCGCGAAGGCCTGTCTCGAGAGGTCGAATGGGTTCGGACCCTGCTGTAGGATCGGCGCTGACTGTCGGAGACTCTGGAGAATCTGTACGCATGCCCATCAGTGAGGATCTGCTCGCCGTAATCGTCTGCCCCGCCTGCAAAGGACGACTCGAGCCCAGCCAGGAAGGCGAGGCTCTGGACTGTGCCGCATGCAAGCTGCGCTATCGCATCGAGGACGACATCCCGGTGCTGCTCGTTTCCGAGGCCGACAAGCTCGACTGATCCCGCAAAGCGGCCCCCCCTGTGAGACTTCCCCCCGGCTTCGTAGATTACGATCGCGGTCTGGCCCGCGTTGTCGCCACCAGGCTCGAGCTCCAGGACATGGTCGACCTGTTTCTGGGCCCGAAGTGCGAAGATCCCCGGACTGGCCTTGCTGAGGTCGGCGTGCCGGCGACCGGCGGTCGTGGCGGAGCCCGTCGCCTGGTGCTGCCGGGCGGACGAGCGGTTTACGTTCGCCAGTACCGTCGCGGGGGGCTGATGCGGCTTCTCTGGAAAGACTTGTATCTGCGCCGGCCGGAGAGGCCGCTGATCGAACTTGTCGCCACCGAGGGTGCGCGTGCGGCCGGGTGCCCCGTGCCTACCGTCCTCGCGGTATGTGTGCAGGAGGCCGGGCTTTTCTACCGGGCGTGGATCGTCACCGAAGAGGTTGACGGGGCCAGGGACTTCATCGAGGCGTACAGGGACAGCGACACCGAACGGCGCCGCCGGTTACTGCGAGACGTCGGCGTACAGGTTCGCGCCCTCGAATCGGCCGGCGTCTATCACGCGGATTTGAACGGCCACAATGTTCTGGTTGATGACGGCGGCCGGATTACCTTCATTGACTTCGACCGGGCGTACGTCGATCGACCGGGCCAGACCGAGCGCAGCCGCGGCGTGATGCAGCGCTTTCTCCGCTCGTTGACGAAGCTTTGCCAGGCACTGGCCGTCGAAGCCGAGCCGGACGCTCTGCGGCTGCTGGAGAGCGGCTACCGGGAGGCCGCTCCGGACAGATCCGCCTAGTCGGTCGGTCCGGGCCGATCAGGCGCAGTCCTGCATCCGCGTCCGACCGCAACTCCTGCGAGTCCGGCTCATTCGGCGTAACTGGCGTAATCGGCGCAGTTGGGTGCGCCCGCCCGATCCGGACCGCTCTCAGCGTATTCGCCGCGTACTGCAAGCCTTAGCGAAGTCAACGCGCTAGAGTGCCCGGCATGAATTACAGGGATCAGCAGGAACACCGCATCGTATGAAGAGTATGACTGGATTCGGCGCGGCCCAGTCGCGGGCCGGCGAGGTTTTACTCAGTGTAGAGGTGCGTAGCGTGAATCAACGCCATCTGGACGTGAAGATCTCGGCGCCCCGCGAGTTCGGCAGATGGGAGCAGGATCTGCGCAGGGTGGTCTCGGCCGCGATCGGCCGGGGCCGAGTTGAGGTGTTCGTCAACCGGACGGCAGCCTCCGGGAAGCGGTCTGTCGCTCTGCAGAAAGATCTCGCCCGCGACTACGTCGAGGCGTGGCGGGATCTACAGCGAGAACTGGGCCTCGGAGGAGAGGTCGACCTCGCCCTGTTGCAGGGGCGCAACGAGCTCTGGCAGCGAGCCGAGCCGGCGACCGACGCGGCCGTGGAGATCAAGGTCGTGACCGAACTCCTCGAACGTGCGCTCGCGACGCATGCACGCGCTCGCACCCGCGAGGGCGCCCATCTGAAGCGGGACATGGAAAGCCGCGCCAAGACACTGAAGGCGCTCGTGAAGGCAATCCGCAAACGCGCCCGGGGAATCGCCCCGCAGCTGCGCGAACGCCTCGAGAAGCGCATAGGAGATCTGCTGGCGCGCGACCAGATCGACCCCGCGCGGCTTGCACAGGAGACCGCGATCCTGGCCGACCGGGTCGATGTGACCGAGGAACTCGTCAGGCTCGACAGCCACCTCGACGGGCTGCGGGAGCTCCTCCAGGACGACGGCTCTGTCGGCAAGCGGGTAGACTTCGTCCTCCAGGAGATCAACCGCGAGCTCAATACCATCGGATCGAAGGCCGGAGACCTAGAGGTCACCAACCACATCCTCGATGGGAAGGCCGAGGTGGAAAAAATTCGCGAGCAGGTGCAGAACGTGGAGTGAAGTTGAACGTCGGCGACGCCCATCTCCATCGCACCGGCTGCCTGTTCATCGTTTCGGGCCCATCCGGTGCCGGCAAGACCAGCATCTGCACTCCTGCGCTCGCTCGCCTGGAGCGGCTCGAGCTGTCTGTCTCGACGACCACGCGAGCACCGCGCGGAAAGGAGGTCGATGGCGTCGACTACCGTTTCACCTCGCGCGAAAATTTCGACGCAATGGTGGAGCGAGGCGAATTCGCGGAGTGGGCCGAGGTTCACGGCAACCGCTACGGCACCCCGCGCTCCGGGCTCGATGCGGCGCTGCGGAGCGGGCGCGACGTCCTGCTCGATATCGACGTGCAGGGGGCCGCGCAGATCCGAGAGGCGTATCCGCGGGCGGTCTCGATATTCCTGCTGCCGCCGACGCGCGAACACATACAACGCAGGCTGACCGGACGCGGCACCGATGCGCCGGAGACCGTCCGCCGGCGTCTCGACGCGGCCTGCGCAGAGATCGGGCAGTTGCCCGAGTACGACTTCTTCATCGTGAATGACGAACTCGACGAGGCGATCGAGGCGTTCCTGTCGATCGTGCGAGCCGAGCGCTTTCGAACCTCACGCTTCAATCCGGCTCGACTGAAGACCGCACTGAAGCTGTTCGAGGACAATTGATGGCGCAGGAGACACTGCATCCGGTCGACATCGTCTCCCCGGAGGCGCTGACCAGTAAGATTCTGCGCTACAACCGCGGCGCGGATATCGAGGTTGTGCGGCGGGCCTACGAATATTCCGAGGAGGTCCACTCCGGGCAAAAGCGAAAGTCCGGACACGATTACGTCACCCACCCGATCGCGGTCGCCGACATCATCGCGGATATGCGACTCGATGTGCCGAGCGTCGTAACCGGGCTGCTTCACGACACGGTCGAGGACACGCTGGTCACGGTCGACCGCATCGGAGAGCTGTTCGGCTCCGAGGTTGCCGAGTTGGTTGACGGCGTAACCAAAATATCGGCGCTCGAGGAGGAGAGCCGCGCGTCTGCGGAAGCGAAGAGCGTTCGCAAGATGCTGCTCGCCAGCGCGAAGGATATACGGGTTCTGCTGGTCAAACTTGCCGACCGCGTCCACAACCTGCGCACCATCAAGCATCTGGCGCCGGAGACCCAGCGGCGCATCTGTCGGCAGACACTCGACCTTTACGTCCCCTTCGCCCACCGGCTCGGTATTTATTGGCTGAAGTCCGAGTTCGAGGAGGTCTGCTTCCGCATCCTGCATCCGGATCACCTCAAGGAGATCGAGGAGCGACTCGAGCTGCGACGCGTCCAGCGCGAGGGCTACATCCGCGAGATCTGCACCATGATGGAGAGCCGGCTGCGCGGCGCCGGTGTGGACGCGCGCGTCGTCGGGCGCCCGAAGAGCGCGTATTCGATCTTCCGCAAAATGGAGGAGCAGGGGCTGCGCTACGACGACATCTACGACGTCGTCGGGTTTCGGGCTCTCGTCGACACCGAGTCGGAGTGTTACGAGGCGCTCGGCCACGTGCACTCGAGCTGGGCACCGGTCCCCGGGCGGTTCCGCGATTACGTGGCGCTTCCCAAGGCCAACCACTATCAGTCTCTGCATACCACGGTGATCGGCCCGTACGGCGAACGGCTGGAGGTCCAGATCCGGACGCGCGAGATGAACAAGATCGCCGAGTTCGGTGTCGCGGCGCACTGGCGTTACAAGACCGGCCGGCCCGGGGGCACGGACAAAGAACGCTTCGAGTGGCTCGAGCAGATCCTCGAGTGGCAACAGCACCTGAACGACGCTGAGCGCTACATCGACACCATCAAGCAGGACCTGTTTACCGACGATGTTGTCGTTTTCACCCCGAGGGGGCTGCCAAAAAGGTTGCCGGTAGGCTCGACGGTCGTGGACTTCGCGTACCGGATCCACTCCGACATCGGCGATCATTGCGCAGGCGGGCGGGTGAACGGACAACTGGTCCCTCTGCGTTACCAGCTGAAGTCGGGCGAGACGGTCGAGGTCGTGACGACGAACGACCAGACTCCGTCGAAGGAGTGGTTGAAGTTCGTTCGCACGCAAAGAGCGCGCGAGCGGATCCTGAGCTGGATCCGCCACGAGGAGAAGGGCAAGAGCATCGCGCTCGGCCGCGAGCTCATTGAGCGTGACCTGAGCCGGCATCGCCTCGACCTCTCTCGTCTGCATCGCGAGGGAAAGATGCCCGATCTGATCAAGCACTTCGCGTGTGATGACGAGGACGCGCTCTTCGAGTCGCTCGGCTACGGACGGTTGACGACCCGTAAGGTGATGGAGTACCTGGTGCCCGACGCGCAGCCTGAACAGCCGCGCGCGCGACGCGGGGTCCGCGCGCTGTTGAGCCTGCTCGAACGGGACAGCCGCGGGAAAGGGCGCAGCTCGGCCCCGGTCACCGTTTCGACGACCGATGACGCCGTAGTCCGGTTCGCGCGATGTTGTCGCCCGCTGGCAGGGGAGCCGATCGTGGGGTTCATGACGCGGGGGCGCGGCGTGACCGTTCATGCACAGGACTGCGAGAGGCTGGTCGGGACCGACGAAGGTCGACACGTCGATGTCGGCTGGGAAGAGGGCGCCCGCGCTCCGACGGTGGTCAAGCTGGAGGTGGTCTCCCGTGACCGAACGGGGCTGCTGGCCGCAATGAGTCACGCGATCGCATCGGCCGGCGTCAATATCGATCGGGCTTACGTGCGTACTACCGGCGCCAATACGGCGCTCAACGTGTTCGATATCACCCTGCTTTGTGTGGACGACCTCGAGCGTGTCTCGGAGAATCTCCGGCGGGTAGCCGGGGTGCGCGATGTGCGAAGGATTCGTGCGTGAGCAGGAGAAGTGAATCCATCCGGACGCGCGCTGCACCGGCAGCGATCGGTCCGTATTCACAGGCGGTGCGAAGCGGGGACCTGCTCTTCTGTTCCGGTCAGATCGGGCTCGATCCGACCGACGGGACGCTGGTCGCAGGCGGGCTCGAGCCGCAGGCCCTCCGTGTGCTCGACAACCTTCAGGCCGTGCTCTCGGCAGCCGGTGGCAGCTTTGAAGATATCGTCAAGCTGACGGTCTATCTGACGGATCTGTCCGGATTCCCGGTCCTGAACGCGCTGATGGAACAGCGGCTGACGGCTCCGTATCCGGCTCGCGCCACGGTGGAGGTCTCTGCGCTCCCGCTCGGGGCGCTGGTCGAGATCGACCTGATCGCGCGCATCCCGGACGCCGACGCGGTCGCAGGCAACCAAGAGAGAGAAGGGGAGGCTGACGCGTGAGGTCGATCGAGCTGCTTTCGGAACCGGTCATCGCGGGGATCGCCGCCGGTGAGGTCGCGGAGCGACCCGCAAGCGTGGTCAAGGAGCTTGTGGAGAATGCCCTCGACGCAGAGGCCTCGAGGGTCACCGTCGAGTACGATGACGAACAGGGCGGCCGCATCGTGGTGACCGATGATGGCCACGGTATCGCGGGCGGTGAACTCGAGCTTGCCGTGCGCCCCCACGCCACGAGCAAAATCCGCGAACTCGATGACCTCGACCGGGTTGCCAGCTTCGGTTTCCGGGGGGAGGCGCTCGCGAGCATCGGCGCGGTGAGCAAGCTCGAGCTGATCACCCGGACCCGCGACGTCGAGGCCGGCGCACGCATCCGAGTCGAGGATGGTGCGGTGGTCGATCTCAGCGCGACGGGGGCACGGACGGGCACGCGTGTGACGGTCAGCGATCTGTTCGGATCGGTCCCTGCGAGAAGAAAGTTCCTCAAAAGCGCGTCGGCCGAGTACGCCCTGGCCGCCGAGAATCTGCGGCGCATCGCGCTGGCCAACCCCACGGTTCATCTGCGTCTTCTGCGCAACCGGCGCGTCGCTTTCGACTTCGGCCCTGTCGAAGATCTGACCGGCCGCCTGCGGCAGGTGTACGGACGCGAGCTCGCGACATCGATGGTCGAGGTGGACGCCCGCCATTCGGGGCTGTCACTGCGGGGCGCGGTCAGCCCTGCCGGGGTCTCGTTCGGTTCGGCCAAACGTCTCTCCCTGTATGTCAACGGACGCTGGGTGCATGATAGGGCGCTGTTCCGCGCAGTCATGGAGGCTTATCGGACCTACCTCCTCAAAAACCGTTACCCGGCGGCCGTGCTCTTTCTGGAAGTCCCCGCCGACCGAGTCGATGTCAATGTACACCCGGCCAAAGCCGAGGTCCGTTTCGATGACCCCGACCTCGTCCAGCGCTTTGTGGTCGAGTCGGTCCGCGACACGCTGCGCGGGCGCGCGAGCGCGCTGGGACGCTGGGGGCTGACCGAAGACGATATGGACCGCCTTTCGCGCGGGGACGGTGAACGCAGCGCACCGCGCACGCGCAGCGGCGCGCGTTCGCAGCCGACTGCGCCGGCAGCGCCGCCGGCATCAGCGCGGTCCGCCAGCGCCGAGGAGATGTCCCGAACCGTGCCCTCCGGCAACGGGATGGAGGCCTCCGGCTTTGCGGTGGGCGAGGGCAACGCGCCGGCGGGCTACAGGCCTTCGGCGGTGCGCGAGGACACCGGCCCGCAGGCCGAAGAGCAGGAGCCGCTTGGTTTCGCGACACGCGAGGCGCTGCGTCTCCCCGAAGTGGTCGGCCAGATTTTCGCCGGATACATCGTCTGTCAGTCCGGTGACGAGATGGTGCTGGTCGATCAGCACGCGGCTCATGAGCGCCTGATCTACGAACGGCTTGTCGACGCATACCATTCGGGCACGACAGAAAGTCAGCCTCTGCTGATCCCGCTCACGGTCACGGTCGGCGGCGACGGCGTGGAGGCTGTCGAGCGCAGCGCCGGGTTGCTGCTGCGTCTTGGCTGGGAGCTCGAGCCGTTCGGCGACGACGCGGTTGTGGCCCGTGCGGTCCCGGCGATCGCGACCGACGCCGACCCGGCGCCGCTTGTCGAGAATATGGTCGCGGATCTGGTCCGCATCGCTCCGGATCAGGCTGCGGCGCGGGCCGCCGAGCGGCTGCTGGCGACAGTGGCCTGTCACTCGGCTGTGCGGGTCGGCCAGCAGCTGGACCTTGTGGCTGCGCGGTCGCTGATCGCCGAAGTCGGCACCGCGGATTTCAGCGCCTGCTGTCCGCACGGACGCCCGGTGGCGAGGACCATGGACCGGGGACAGGTCGAGCGTCTGTTCGGCCGTTGAGCGAAGTCTCCAGACTGCCGGATGCGGTGCTGGTCATCGCGGGCCCGACCGCTTCGGGAAAAACCGAGCTGGCAGCCGAGGTCGCGCGTCGGTTCGATGCCGAGGTTGTGAGCGCGGATTCGCGCCAGATCTACCGCCATATGGACGTCGGTACGGCCAAGCCGGCACCGGCGCTGCTTTCGGAGGTCCGTCACCACATGGTCGACGTGGCCGAACCCGACCAACCGTTCGATACAGCGGCCTGGTGCGACGGCGCGCGCAATGCGCTGAGCGATATCGAGGCGCGCGGCCGTCGCGCTGTTGTCTGCGGAGGAACCGGGCTGTACATCCGCAGCCTTCTGCGCGGGCTGTTCGACGGCCCGCGTGCGGACCCGCAGCTGCGCAGTCAGCTGGAGAGCGCCGAGCGGGAACAGCCGGGTGAGCTCGTGCGCAGGCTCGAGAAGGTCGACGCCGCCGCAGCGGCTCGGATCCACCCCAACGATAAGGTCCGGCTGGTGCGCGCACTCGAGGTGTATGAGCTGACGGGGAGAACTCTGACCGAGTGGCATTCTGAACACGCGCTTGCGCAGCGCCCGTTTCGTGAGATCACAGTAGCGCCGGACTGGCCGCGAGAGACGCTCTACGAACGCATCGACCGGCGCAGCGCTCAGATCGTCGAGGCAGGTCTGCTCGAGGAGCTGGCTTCCCTGCGCGAACGCGGCTTCGCGGCCGGCCTCCGGGCGTTTGACGCGATCGGCTACCGCGAGGCCGGGCTTTGTCTGGACGGGAAGCTGGAACGCTCGGACCTGGTGCCGACAGTGGCCCGAGCGACGCGACAGTACGCGAAGCGGCAGCTGGTCTGGCTGCGTGGCCAGGGGCCGTGTCGGATGCTGGTCGGCGGGGATAAAGAGGGCGCTTTCAGGGCTGCTGAAGAGCTTTTCAGCACCTCCTGAAGTTGCCGAAGCGGCGTGCCGCCACGGGGCAGCGGGCGCCGACGCGTGTTGCATGGCGGTAGGGCATCGGTTAGACCCGGCGCCGTCTCGTGCGATCGGAACGCGCGGGCAGCGAGCAGACCTTGGCTTCACGAAAGACCCTCGGCGAACTCCGCAAGGAAATCGACGCCATCGACCAGCGACTGGTCGCCCTCGTTTCGCGGCGCGCAAAAGTGGCGCAACGGATCGGAGAGGCCAAGAGTTCCCGTTCAAGAGGCGTCCTCGACGTCGGGCGGGAGCGAGCGGTTCTGCGTGCGGTGCGGGCCGCTAACGCGGACGGGCCGCTGACCGATGAGGCGATGGAGGCGATCTTTCGCGAGATCATCTCCGCGTGTCGGGCCAGTCAGCAGCCGACGTCGGTCGCGTTTCTCGGTCCCGAGGGGACCTTCTCGCACGCTGCGGCTCTGAAGCAGTTCGGCCGTACCGGGGAGTTCCACCCGGTAGATACGATCGCCGATGTTTTCACCGAGGTTGAAGCCGGTCGTGCCCGCTACGGTGTCGCGCCGATCGAGAACACCACCGAAGGTGCGGTGACGCCGACGCTCGATGCGCTGGCGCGAACAACGCTGCAGATCACCGCGGAAGTGGCCGTCAAGGTCGATCACTATCTCATGGCAGGAGATCCGTCTCCGTCGGCGATCCAGCGCATCGTCTCCCACCCGCAACCGCTGGCCCAGTGCCGACATTACCTCGCCGACAAGTATCCGGGCGTGGAACTGCAGGAGACCGCCAGCACCGCTGCCGCGGCGCAGATCGCGGCAGAGGAGAATGGGACGGCCGCGATCGCGAGCCGGATCGCGGCGGAGCAGTACGGACTGGAGATCGTGGCCCGCTCGATCCAGGACCAGGCCGGTAACGTGACGCGCTTCATCGTTGTCGGAGACGCGTCGAAAAGCAGGCCGACCGGAGAGGACCGGACCTCTTTGTGCGTGTCCGTGCACGACGAGGTCGGCGTGCTTGGACGCATTCTGACGCCGTTTACCGCCAATCGGGTGAACCTGTCGATGATCGAGTCGAGGCCGCTTCCCGGCCGACCGTGGGAGTACAGCTTCTTCATCGACATCGGCGGCCACGAGAGTGAGAACAAGGTTCGGCGCGCGCTCACCGAGCTCGCCGAGCACGCCATCGGTGTGAAGGTCCTCGGCTCCTATCCTGTGGCTTCCTGAGCCAGGCTGCGCGGCCTTTCTGCTGGCGAGTTTCCTCGATCCCGCATAACCTCGGGAGGCACCCGCCGGCAGGTTCGGAAGTCAGCTCGCGAGGCTGTACGAGCAGGCGGAACATTACTGGTTCACATGAAGAAAGACGGCGCAAATTCCAGTCGCGGGCCGGCAGCGCCGGCGCACATCGCGGCGCTCACTCCGTACCAGCCCGGCAAGCCGATCGAAGAGGTCGAGCGGGAGCTCGGGCTGCGCGATTCGATCAAACTGGCGTCGAACGAGAATCCGCTCGGGCCGTCGAAGCTGGCGCTGCAGGCGCTCGAACGCACGCTGGGCAACCTTCACCGCTACCCGGACGGCGGCGCGGTCGCGCTGACGGATCGGCTTGCGCGGTCACACTCGGTGGACCCGTGTCAAGTCATCCTCGGCAACGGCTCGAACGAGATCATCGAGCTGATTGCGCGGACATTCGTCGATCCGAACGGCGAGGTCGTGATGTCAGCGGACGGCTTCCTGATCTACCACCTTGTGACCCAGGCGGCAGGTGCGCGATCGGTTCGCGTCCCCCCTCAGGGCTACTGCCACGATCTCGATGCGATGGCGGCGGCGATCAATGACTCGACACGGGTCGTCTTCATTGCCTCGCCGAACAATCCGACGGGGACGATCATAGATCGTCAGACGTGGAAGCGGTTTCTGGCACAGGTTCCGCCGGAGATCCTCGTCGTCGTCGATCATGCCTACATCGAGTACGTCGACGACGCGGAACATCCCGACCCGCTCGAAGATCTTGGCGCCTACCCGGACAAGCACCCCGGGGTGGTTGTTCTCAGGACCTTCTCGAAGATCTTCGGGCTCGCGGGCCTGAGGGTCGGCTACGGGGTGGGCGGCGCAGAGGTGATCGGCGCGATGGCGCGTGTGCGCCAGCCGTTCAACGTCAACCTGCCGGCCCAGGCGGCGGCGCTCGCTGCTCTCGATGACTCGGACCATATCGAGCGGTCGTGCGCGCTCGCTCGTGCGGGGCGCGCGCGCTACCGGGTCGCGTGTGAGCGGCTCGGGCTGAAGTTCGTCGAGAGTCATGCGAACTTCGTGCTCGTCGAAGTCGGGCGTGGTGCGGAGGTCACCGAGGCGCTGCTCCATCGCGGGGTTATCGTGCGGCCGATGGATGTTTACGGCATGCCTGACAAGATCCGCATCACCTTCGGAACGGAAGAGGAAGACGAGCGTTGTCTCGCTGCGCTCGAAGCCGTCCTGCTGGAGCGGGAATCGTGAGTGGCGCGGGGAGTTCCGCCGATCGTCTCTTCGAGCATGTGGTCGTGTACGGTACCGGGTTGATCGGCGGGTCGCTCGCTGTCGCTGCGCGCCGCGCGGGTGTTGTCGGGCGCGTGACCGGTGTCGGACGGTCACGGGGCAATCTGGAGACCGCGCTCGAGCACGATCTCGTCGACGCGATCACGGTCGCTGCGGACGAGCCCGGCCTGCGAGCCGCGCTGGCGGACGCCGACCTCGTTGTGCTGGCGGCGCCGACCGAGACGTGCGTGGAGCTGATGGCGCCGGTGGCGGCGATGACCGGTGCCGGCTGCGTGATCTCGGATGCCTGCAGCGTAAAGCTGCCGCTTTGTCACAAGGCGGCCGAGCTCGGCATCGCCGGGCGCTTTGTCGGAGCGCATCCGATGGCGGGTGCCGAGCGATCGGGGGCGGCAGCGGCTGACGGCGATCTGTACGAAGGCTGCGTCACTGTGGTCACAACCGATGGTTCGGGCGATCAGGCTCGCGCGCGTGTGGCGCGACTCTGGAGTGCTGTTGGCAGCCGCGTGCTCGAGCTGGACGCGAATACTCACGACACCACCGTCGCGCTGACCAGTCACCTGCCGCAGATGGTCGTGTTCGCCCTCGCGGCGGCTGTCGACGATCACGACAGTGAACGCGTGCGGGCTCTTACGGGGCAGGGGATGCGCGACACCACGCGTCTCGCGGCGAGTGAACATGCCATGTGGATTTCGATCGCACGAGCGAATCGCGACAGGCTGCTGGCAACCATGGACGGGTTCACGGGCGTCTGGTCCCGGCTGCGCGACGCGGTCGCTGCCGGTGATGAAGAGGCCTTGGGCGAGATCATGCGGGCAGCCGCCCGAGCGCGGGAGGCGATCGAGTCATGAGCATGGGGACCGCGCACAACCATGAGGGTGCTGGGCGGATCGTACGCCCTGCGAGCGGACCGCTGCGCGGGGTCGTGCGCGTGCCGGGGGATAAGTCGATCGCGCATCGCGCAGTGATCTTCAATGCGCTCGGCCGCGGTGTCGCGCGAGTGAGCGGCATTCCGGGTGGAGAGGATGTCGCGTCTTCGATCGCCGTGATGCGCAAGCTCGGCGCAAGCATCATAAGCGACGGAGGTGCTCTGCGGATCGAGGGAGCTTCGATGAGGCTCGCGCCACCGACCGAGGCGCTGGACTGCGGCAACTCGGGAACCACAATGCGGTTACTCATGGGCGCCCTCGCCGGCCAGAGGCTCGACGCGACCCTGTGCGGCGATGAATCGCTGAGCCGCCGACCGATGGAGCGTGTCGCAAGGCCGCTGCGCGAGATGGGAGCGATCTTCGAGACAACCGACGGCCACGCGCCGGTCCGTGTCCGGTCGGCCGACCTCGAGGGCACCGATCACTGCCTCGACGTTGCCAGTGCCCAGGTCAAAACAGCGCTGTTGCTTGCGGGACTCCAGGCTCAGGGCAGGACTTCGGTGACCGAACCGGATCTGTCGCGGGACCACACGGAGCGGATGTTGACGGCGATGGGTGTGCAGCTGGAACGCGACGGACTGCGTGTATCAATTTCGGGACCTGCGGTGCCCGAGTGTATCGATATCACCGTCCCGGGGGACCCCTCGTCGGCGGCCTTCCTTGCTGTCGCGGCCAGCCTGGTTGACGGCTCCGATCTGACGGTCGAGGGGATCTGCCTGAACCGCACGCGAACCGGGTTCATCGACGTACTCCGGCGAATGGGCGCTGATCTCACGGTAGAGGAAGCGGCCGTCACCGGCGGCACCGGTGGAGAGATTACGGGGAGCCTGCGGATACGCGCGACCGGACTGGCGGGCACGCAGATCGGGAGCGAGGAGATCCCCGCAACGATCGATGAACTGCCGGTACTCGCCGTGGCTGCCGCAGCCGCGCGGGGAACGACGGTAATCAGCGGCGCCCGGGAACTGCGCTACAAGGAAAGCGACCGCATCGCGGCAATTTCCCGGGTTCTGGTAACTCTCGGAATCGAGGTCGAGGAGCACGAGGACGGGATGACGATACACGGCGGCACCCTCCGAGGCGGGAGCGTGGACGCAGTGGGTGATCACCGGGTGGCGATGAGCGCGGCAGTCGCGGGCCTGCGGAGCGAGTCGCCGGTCGCGATCAGCGGCGCAGGGGTGGCGGCAGTTTCGTTTCCCGGGTTTTACGAGTTGCTGGAGGGGCTGACGTGAGCGCTTCATGTTTCGTCGTGACGATCGATGGTCCAGCCGGTGCCGGCAAGTCGACCGTCGCCCGGCGAGTCGCCGCGGAGCTCGCGCTCGGGTACCTCGATACCGGCGCGCTCTACAGAACGGTCGCGCTGGCTGCCACACGACGGGGTCTTTCTCTGGAGGACGGGCCCGGGCTGGGGCAACTGGCGAGCGGGCTCGACGTGGAAATGCCGGCCGGCGGGGAAAAAGTTCTCCTCGAGGGGCGGGACATCTCATCAGAGATCCGAACCCCGGCGATCAGTCAGGCCGCCTCGCGCGTATCCGCGTTGCCCGAAGTCCGCACCGCACTGGTCACGCTCCAGCGTGCGGCGGCGCGGCCCCCCGGGACGGTGGCAGAGGGTCGCGACATGGGGACGGTGATATTTCCGGCCGCAGACCTGAAGGTGTTTCTCGACGCTGACGCCGAGGAGCGCGCGCGACGGCGCACACTCGAGCTGCGGGCGCGAGCCGGAGAAACAGCTGAACAAGGGCCCGCGGACGTGAATCAGGAGCAGGTCAAACGCGAGATCCTCGAGCGCGATCAGCGTGACCGCAGCCGTGAGGTCGCGCCGCTCGCGGCGGCTGGCGATGCGATGGTTGTGGACTCGACGGGCCTGAGTATTGACGCGGTGGTCGCGACCGTAGTAAAGGAAGCTCTCTCGCGGCGATTTCCCAGCTAAGTTCAGGGAATTTCGGGGCTTACCCTTGAATCGGTCATCCGGCGAAGGTATTTCGCTGGGGTGGCGATCAGACCCCCTCGTTGCCACCCCTCAGGAGGAACCCCCTTTTCATGTTAGAAGAACGCGTCGATCGCGAGGCGAAGGAGCAGGAAGACTCGCACGACCAGAGTTTCGCTGAGCTTCTGGAAGCCAGCACCAAAGAAGGCTCTATTCAGCAGGGTGAGATCGTCAACGGAAAGATCGCTGCCGTAGACAAAGACACCGTCACCGTTGATATCGGTTTCAAGTCCGAGGGCGTCATCCCGATCTCTGAATTCCGCGATTCCGGCGGAGAGGTCTCGGTGAACGTCGGTGATGACGTAGAGGTCTACGTCGAATCGGTCGGTGACGATTCCGGCCAGGTCCGCCTCTCCCATCAGCGTGCCCGCCAGTCTTCGGTCTGGAGGGTCATCGAGGAGGCGTTCAAGAACGGTGGTCCTGTCGAGGGTACCGTCGTCGGACGCGTCAAGGGCGGGCTCAAAGTCGATATCGGAGTAACGGCATTCCTGCCGGGCTCGCACGTCGACATCCGGCCAAGCCGGAGCCTGGAGCGCTACATCGGCGAGCGCGCGAAGTTCGGGATCATCAAGTGCAATCGTGCCCGCGGCAATGTCGTGGTCTCGCGCAAGCTGTTGCTCGAGAAAGAGCGCGAGGTTCTCAAAGACGAGACTCTCAAAGTCCTTGAAGAGGGCGTCATCCTCGAGGGGATCGTCAAGAACGTGACCGACTACGGCGCGTTCGTCGACCTCGGCGGCATCGATGGTCTCCTGCACGTGACGGATATGGCGTGGGGGCGCGTTGCCAAGCCGTCGAACGTCGTCAAATCCGGCGATACGGTCAAGGTCGTGGTCCTCAAGTACGATCAGGATTCAGACCGCATCTCGCTCGGCATGAAACAACTCAGCGACGATCCCTGGATCACCATCGCCGAGCGTCTGTTCCCGGGCAGCCGCGTACACGGCAAAGTCGTGAGCCTTACCGACTACGGTGCATTCGTCGAGATCGAGGACGGGGTCGAGGGACTCGTTCATGTCTCGGAGATGTCGTGGACCGCTCGCGTTACCCACCCGTCGAAGCTGGTCTCGGTCGGCGACGAGGTTGATGTCGTCGTTCTCGGACTCGATCCCGGTAATCGCCGCGTCTCGCTCGGGCTCAAGCAGGTGATGCCGAATCCGTGGGAGATGCTGCCGGTTGAACACCCGGCCGGCTCGAGTGTACGGGGCAAGGTCACGAGCATTACCGATTTCGGTGCTTTCGTGAATGTCGCCGAAGGCATTGACGGCCTGATTCACATCTCGGACATGCACTGGACGCGGAAGATCAAGCACCCATCCGATGTGCTCACCAAGGGAGACGAGGTCGAGGCTGTCGTTCTCAACGTAGACGTTGCAAACGAGCGGCTTTCGCTCGGACTCAAACAGCTCGCGGACGATCCCTGGCAGGATATGAACACGCGGCACCCGGTGGGCAGCACCGTCATAGGCAAAGTGACCAACGTCACGGATTTCGGCGTATTCGTCGAGATCGAGGAAGGCGTAGAGGGCATGATTCATGTCTCCCAGCTGTCGCGGGAGCGCGTTGAGAACCCGCGGGAACTCTTTCAGCAGGGAGTGAGGGTGGAGGCCGAGGTTGTCGAGATTGATGCGCGCGAGCGCAAGGTCGCGCTGAGTGTGCGATCGCTGCTCGACACGCAGGAGAAGAAGGAGCTGCAGCAGTACATGGGTACCGCGCAGCCCTCCACCCAGTCTTCTCGCACGACGCTCGGTGATCTTATCAACAAGGAACTCGAGGGCCGGGCGGAGAAGGGGAGCGAGGAGGAAGCGTCGGAGTCTTCGAGCAAAGGCGACGAATGACCAAGCGCGACCTGATCGAACAGATCGTAGAGCTCTTTCCGGCGTATTCGCGGCGAGATGCAGAGGTGATCGTCAATGCCGTCTTCGACAGCATGACCGAAGCCCTGTGCAACGGAGAGCGAATCGAGATCCGCGGTTTCGGAAGTTTCGTTGTGAAGGACCGGCGCGCTCGCGAGGGGCGCAACCCCAAAACCGGTGAGGTTGTGGCGGTAGCGGCCAAGCGTATCCCTTTCTTCAAAGTGGGCAAAGAACTCAAGCAGCGCGTCGACCAGGAGGTCGAAGCTGCAGCGATACACGAGAGGGCGATCTCCGATATTACGCGGGACGCGTCTTCAGCCTGAATCCAGCCAAAAGCCTGTTTCCGTGAAGCGAAGGGCCGGCGGCCGGAATCGATGCGTCCGTGAGACCGGTGTGTCGGCGGATTGGCGACAAGCATCGGGCCGCAGTTGCGTTACCGGCTGAGTTGTTACGGCTGGAGCCGAGACGAATACGGTGAAAGTACTCTGGGCGCCGTGGCGATTGGCCTATATCGAGCAGCCGGATTCCCCGAGCGGCTGTTTTTTCTGTGACAATCCTCGACTCGAGACCGCCGCGGCACGACGCGACGCGCTCGTGTTGAGAACCACCCGGCACGTCAGTGTGCTCATGAACCGCTACCCGTACGCCAACGCGCACCTGCTGATCTCGCCGCGCGAGCACACCGCGGACTTGACTGCGCTGCCGGGTGAAATAGCGGCGGAAGTGCATCGTCAACTGGCTGACTGTGTCCGAATTCTTGACACCGCGCTTTCCCCGCAAGGGTTCAACGTCGGGATGAACCTGGGCCGTGTGGCGGGTGCGGGCGTTGCCGACCACATGCATTGGCATATCGTTCCGCGGTGGGAAGGCGACACGAACTTCATGCCGTTGCTCGCGGAGACCAAGGTCATGCCCGAACATGTGCTCGATACATACGACAAGCTGTTGCCGCTGTTCGAGGAGAAGGCTGTATGAAAATCATCCGAGCGATCCTCGTCCTGGTGCTGTTTATTGCAGCCGTACTGCTGGCCAGCGCGAACGAAGCGGCGGTCAAGCTCGTGTATCTGCCGGAGCTGCCTCTGGCAGGCTTCGAGCGCGCTCGATCCGTTCTCGTTCCGCTGTTCCTTGTTGTTCTCGTCTCTTTGGGGCTCGGTGGCATCCTCGGAGGCGGACTGGCGCTGTTTCAGCAGGCTGCCCTCAAGCTGCGAGTCCGGCGATTGGACAAGGACAACGCGCGCCTGACCAACGACGTGGCAGCGGCGCGGGAAAAGCTCGGGCTGGTCACTGCGCAGCTCGATCAAAGCCGGCAGGAAGCGGCCCTGCTGCGTACCGAACTCGAGGGCCCGCACGAATCGGCAGCCGCGGTCGAAGCGGCCGTTGATGCGGACGCCGGCCGGCCTGAGCAGGACGGCCGGACTGACAAAGCCCCCCCGGCAGGGCAGGAGCTGCCGGCAGAGCCGTCGACACAGAGTACGACCGGCGGCGTGGGCGGCCGCGGCGTAGAGGATCCGGGCCAATCCGCCACCGGCCCCGCGGACGGGCCTGCATCTGCGCGGAAACCCGGCGAATCCGGGACTGCGGCCAAGGCGCCTCGAGAGGATAGCGGGGCAGAGCGCTGAGCGGGCCGAGCGCGCGCGGCGCACCGAACCCCCCCTGATCTCTGCGTATCGTCCGGACTTTTTTGCCCGTTGGCACGCCGGGACCTATACTCGCGCGCCATGTCCGAATCGCCGCCAGACCCGTCAAAGCCTTCCGGAATCGAGACCGTCGCCGCGCTCAGGCGATCAGGCCATGTCCCTCGGGGGACCCGTGAAGAGATGCGCAATAACCTCGCCGCGCGTTTGCGCAACCTCGGTCGCGAAGCCGAGGCGAGCAGTGGACCGGGCACCGTATCCGCGCCACGCCATGCGACGCTGTTTCATGGTATTCGCGGGTACGAAGACACCGTATTGCCGGAGATCGAGAACGCCGTTCTGTGCGGTCACCATATGGTGTTTCTCGGAGAGCGCGGTCAGGGCAAGACGCGCCTGATCCGCAGCCTCGTTGATCTGCTCGACCCGTGGGTCCCGGTTGTCGCCGGGTGTGAAATCAATGACGATCCGCTCGCTCCCGTTTGTGCACGTTGTCGACGCCTCGCTGCAGAGCAGGGAGATTCGCTCGCGATCGACTGGCTTGCCCGCGAGGATCGCTACGGAGAAAAACTCGCCACCCCGGATGTTTCGATTGCCGACCTGATCGGTGAGATCGATCCGGTAAAGATCGCCGAGGGCCGGTACATGTCCGATGCCGAAGCGATCCATTTCGGGATCATCCCGCGAAGCAATCGCGGGATCTTCGCGATCAACGAGCTCCCCGATCTGACGGAGAAAGTGCAGGTCGGGCTCTTCAACCTGATGGAGGAGAGGGATCTCCAGATCAAGGGACATAAGGTGCGGATGCCCCTGGATGTTGTGGTCGTCGCGACCGCGAATCCCGAGGATTACACGAGCCGCGGACGCATCGTCACACCGCTCAAAGATCGTTTCGACGTCGAGATACGTACCCACTACCCGCGGACGATCGAGGATGAAGTCGCCATCGCTCTCTGCGAGGTCGGCCTCGACCGGCGCCCCTCCGACCGGTTGCCTGTCCGGCTGCCGGACTTCATGGCGGATATCGTGGCGCGGATCACGATGGAGGCGCGCGAAACGCCCGAGATCTCCCAGGAATCCGGTGTCAGCGTCCGAGTAACGATCAACAACCTGGAGACGCTGATCGCGAACGCAGAGAAGCGCGCGATCGTGTGCGATGAGAGTGAGGTCGTGCCTCGCGTGACCGATCTGCCTGCGCTCGTGGCCTCGACGCGTGGAAAGCTCGAGTTCGAATACGGAATGCAGCGCGGAGGAGAGCTCGAAATCGTGGAGCGACTGGTAAGCCGCGCCATCAAAGCTTCGTTCGACGCGCGCTCTGCGGGGATCGATGCCACCCCGATCGTGCAGTATGTCTGCGAGGGCTGGGGAGTCGCGGTCTCGGATACCATGCCATCCGCAGAGTATCTCGCGGGCATCGGCTCGATTCCCGGGATGCGAGGCGCGCTCAATGCACTGGGCCCCTTCGAGAGTCCCGGGTTGATGGCCAGCGCCGCTGAGTTCCTGCTGGAGGGCCTTCATCTGAATGAGAAGCTCAACCGCGACCGCGAGGGCGGACGCTTCACCTACAACGCCTGAGAACGGAGTCTGCGGCGGCAATGGCATTTACACGGATCGCGCAGCGAAACCGTAGCAACCCGCAGCCGGTTCGAGGCCGCTAGATCGTGTTTCGGCACCGTTACTCGACCTGGGACGGTACTCGCCCGCTGCGACTGGATGCAGACAAGCTGTTCGAACGCCTCTCCGCCCACCTCTCGGAGACGGACGACCTTGGTGAGGCCCTCGACAGAATGCTGCGAGAGGGGTTCGAAGATCAGTCGTTCCGGATCGCAGGCATCGACGAACTCATTCAGCAGGTGCGTGACGAGATTCAGGATCTGTACGATCGCTACAACCTGGACGCGGCGCTCGCGAATCATCGCGAGCTGCTTGCCGACATCGTCGATGCGGAGCGAATGCAGTCGGAGGAAGACCCGCCGCCAGACGATGTCCCCACGGATCTTCCGGCTGCGATCGAGTCACTGTCCGAGCATCGCTTTCGGTCTGGCGATGCGCGCGACGGTTATGAAAGACTGAAACAGGACGCCGACGACATCCGGCGGGTGTCCTCGTTCATCCAGCAGCAGGGAAAACTGTTCAGGGGCCGCGAACGCCTCGGCTTTGACGAGACGCTGGAACTCATCGACCGACTTGAAGCGCTGAAGAAGCTGCAGCAGACCTTGGCGTCTCGTGACTTCGACTCGTTGGATCCGGCCGAGATCGCGGGACTTCTCGGAGAAGACGCGGCAGCGAACATCCGGCAACTCGGCGAGATGCTGTCGATGTTGATCGAGGCCGGCTATGTACGCTCGCGCGGAGACCGGCTCGTGTTGTCTCCGCAGGGCGCGCGGCGCCTCGGTCAGCTCGCGCTGCAAGAGATCCACCGAAGCCTCGTCCATGATGCCGCAGGGCGACACGAGACATCGAGGCGTGGTTTGCTCGAGTCCGATACCGAACAGGCCAAGCCCTACGAGTACGGGGAGCCGATGAACGTCGATGTCGGCGCGAGTATGCGGCGAGCGTTGCGACGGGGAGTCTCTGTGCCGATCCGACTGGACCCGGGCGACCTCGAAGTCGCAGAGGCGCGCCATTCGACGCGAAGCGCGACGGTGCTGCTGCTCGACATGAGCTGGTCGATGAGCTGGGAAGGCCGATTCGCAGCCGCGAAAAAGGTCGCTCTGGCGATGGATTGCCTGATGCGGACGCGACACCCGCGGGATTTTTTCGCGATCGTCGGTTTTTATACCCGCGCGATCCGAATACCGCCCCACGAACTGGCAGAGGTCACGTGGAATATGGGGGACCCCTTTACCAATCTGCAGGACGGTCTTCGGATGGGCGGCGATCTGCTGGCGCGCGAGCGAGCAGCGAACAAGAGCATGATCGTCATTACCGATGGTCAACCGACGGCCTACTTCGCCGACGGCCAGCTTTTCTGCGAGTGGCCGATGAGCCTCGGGGGTCTCTCGACGCGAGCGACCGTAGAGACGCTTGCCGAGGTCGAGCGTGTGACGCGTCGGAACATCGTGATCAACACGTTCATGCTCGATGACAGCCCGCCGTTGCGGTCGTTCGTGGAAAAGATGACTCGGATGAACCGCGGGCGCGCGTTCTACACGACACCGGGGGAGCTCGGTAAATTTCTGCTCGTCGACCACCTCGGTCGGCGACGCTAGGTGATTTGAGGCGGCACGGTGATCGCTGCCGCGCGTGGGGTATCCCGCGCCGGACCGCGAAGCCGGAGGCCGTTTTCAGGCAGCAAGCCGAGGCAGTAGTGTGAGTGAGCAAACCGTCAGCCCGGGAGCGACCGCGAAAGCCGCCGCTCTGACAAGCAGCAAAACGTCACCCGTCATGCGGCAGTATCTCGAGATCAAGGGGTCTCATGAGGACGCGGTGCTGTTCTTCCGGCTTGGCGATTTCTACGAGATGGTCTTCGATGACGCGGAGCAGGCCTCGTCGATCCTCGACATCGCGCTCACGTCGCGGAACAAGAACGACGAACATCCGATTCCCATGTGCGGTGTGCCGTACCACTCGGCCCGCAACTACGTTGCGCGCCTGCTCGACGCGGGGGTGAAGGTCGCAATCTGCGAGCAGATGGAGCTGCCGCAGCGTGGGATTGCACGCCGGCAGGTCACCCGTGTGATCACTCCGGGGACCTCTCTGGACGAGGAAGCGCTGGCGCCGGAGCGCGGGAACTATATTGCCTGTGTGGTGCGGTCTTCTGCGGGGTGGGGTCTGGCGCGGGCCGATTTCTCCACCGGGGAGCTCAGGGTCACAGAACTCGGCGGCCGCGCGGCGTTGCATGATGCAGTGGAGGGGCTGGCGCCCAGTGAACTGCTTGTAGAAGCCGCGGCGGGAGACGCGGAGGGAGACGCGGCGGAGGTTCACGCGCTGCGCGAACTGCTCCCGCGTTGCCTGGTGACCGAGCGTGAAAGGCGGGCGAAACTCGAGGTCTCGCCGACAACCGCTGCGTTGCTCGACGGTGCAGACATGCCCGGCGGATGCCGCGACGCCGTCCGCATGCTGCTCGGTTACATTGACGAGACGCAGGGCGGGCGGACAGCTCACCTGCGAGCCCCCGAATACCTCGAGTCTTCCGGTTTTCTGAAAATTGACAGGGCCACGCGCAGGAATCTCGAGATTGTGGAGTCGGTCGAGGGCGGGCGCCGAGGGTCGCTGCTCGGAGCGATCGACGGTTCGATTACGCCGATGGGCAAGCGAATGGTCCGGGAGTGGCTGCTGGCTCCACTGACGGATCTCGAAGCGATCGGCGAACGGCTCGACGCGGTCGAGCTGTTCGTGGGCGACACGACGCTGGCGACCGATCTTCGCGAAGCGCTGCGCGGTGTTGGTGACCTCGAGCGCCTCGGAGGCAGGCTCGGTACCGGTACTGCAGGCGCACGGGATCTGCTCCGGCTCGCCGACGCTCTCGACGCCGTCGAGCAGACGCGGGGATTTCTCGACGCCGCGGTCGTCGCGGTCGAGGATCGACCGGTCGGACTGGTACGCAGAGCTGCCGCCGATCTAGACCCGCAGGGCCCGGTTCGCGACCTCGTTCGCCGGGCGATCGCGGACGAGCCCCCGCTGTCAGTCGGCAAGGGCGTAACGATTCGCGACGGCTATCACGATGAGGTTGACCGGCTGCGTTCGATACGCTCGGACGGGAAGGGCTGGATGACCGGGTTCGAGGCCGGGGAACGCGCGCGGACCGGGATTCCGAAACTCAAGGTCGGCTACAACAAGGTCTTCGGTTACTACATCGAGGTCTCGCGGGCCGCGCAGGACCGTGTTCCGGACGAGTACGAGCGCAAACAGACGCTGGCCAACGCCGAGCGGTATATAACCCCGGAACTGAAGAAGCGGGAGGCGGAGCTGCTCGGGGCCGAGGAGCGCCTGGCCAGCCTCGAGAACCATCTGCTCAGCGAGGTTCTCGATCGAGTTGCGGCGGAGATTCCCGTAATCGCGAGAACATCAACGGCGCTGGCGCTGCTCGATGCTCTGGCGGGGATGGCGGACACGGCCTACCGCTGTGGTTTTGTTCGACCGGATGTCTGCCGGGACGGTGCGCTCGAGATCGAGGAGGGGCGCCATCCTGTTGTCGAGGCCGCGCTCGGTTCGCGATTCGTACCCAACGATTGCCGACTCGGCCCGGACGGGCACCGGGTCATGGTAATTACCGGCCCGAATATGGCGGGCAAGTCGACCTACCTGCGGCAGGTCGCGCTCGTCGCGCTGCTCGCTCATTGCGGGTCTTTCGTGCCTGCGACGAGCGCCCGGATCCCGCTGGTCGACCGCATTTTCACCCGAATCGGTGCGAGCGACAATCTGGCGCGCGGGCAATCGACGTTCATGGTCGAGATGACCGAAACCGCCAATATTCTGACCACAATGACCGACCGCAGTCTGGTCGTGCTCGATGAAATCGGTCGGGGAACGTCGACATTCGACGGAATCTCGATCGCGTGGGCGGTCGCGGAGGCGATGGTCAGGGAAGGCGTGAAGACGCTTTTTGCGACGCACTACCATGAACTGGCAGGGCTCGCTGGCGAGCACGACTGTGTCGGCAACTACTCGGTCGCAGTGCGCCGCTACAAGGGCGACGTAGTGTTCCTCTATCGGGTCGTGGAAGGGGCGACCAGTGGCAGCTACGGCATCGAGGTAGCGCGGCTTGCCGGAGTCCCGGAGGAGGTCATCGACGACGCCAGGCGGATGCTGGCGCGCTTTGAGAGCGGAGCACCGACCGTGACGCCGACTGGAGAGTTCCAGCCGAATCTGTTCGCTGCCGCGGAGATCGCGGCGGGGTCCGCCGGCGCACAGCCGGCCGCAGCCGAAAACTCCGGCGTGGCCGAGCTTCACGATCTGGCCGACAGGCTCGTGGAGGTCGATTCCGACCGGCTCACCCCGCTGGACGCCCTGAATGTGCTGGCCGAGCTGGTCCGGGCGGCGCGTTCATCCCGTTCGTGCTAACTTGAGCGCAATCCGACTGTGGAAATCAGGCGTGGAATAGAGGCCGGCGGCTGGCTCCTGGCTTTGTCTTTTGGTCTTGTCGCGGTTGCGGCGCCCTTGCGGGCGGAAGCGGCGGCGGTGAAGACCATCCGCTCCTCGGCCAGCTCGACCTACACGCGAATCGTCATCGATCTCACGGGGCCGACCGACTACCAGTACGCAATAATCCCGGCGTCGGGGACGCGCCCCGCCAGGCTGTATGTCGATCTGAACGGGGTCAGCCTCGGTGGTAAGGACTACGGCGTCTGGATCGGTGATACGAGGGTAAAAAGAGTCCGGACCGGCCAGTTCAGCACGACCACCGCGCGGGTCGTTCTCGAGCTCGAGGGGCCGGTCACGCACAAGGTCTTCCAGCTCGAGGAGCCTCCACGCCTGGTCATCGACCTCAGCGGCAGTGGATCGGCTCCGAGCGCGCCTCCGGTGGTCACCGCGAAGGCGGAGCCCGCGAAACCCGCGACGCAGAAGCCGTCCGAGGCCGCTTCGGGCGGGCGGACAGGTGCTACGGCGAGTGTCCCTGTAAGCCCCGCTTCCTCGACAGCGCTTTCGGCGCCGCCGCCGGCTCCACCTGCGGTGGCGCCGGCACAAAACGCCCGGGTCCCTGCCGCCAGCCGGCTCAAGATTGTCATCGACCCGGGGCACGGAGGAAAAGACCCTGGCGCTCGCAACCGGAGCGGCGTGTCTGAGAAGGTTGTGGTGTTCGACATCTCGCGGCGAGTGGCTGACAAGTTACGTCGCAGGCTCGGCGTAGAGATCTATATGTCGCGGACTTCGGACAGTTACGTCGCTCTGGAAGACCGCACCGATCTCGCCAATCGGGTCAACGCCGATCTTTTCGTCTCGATTCATGCCAATGCCAGTGAAAACTCCAGGCTGAACGGGATCGAGACGTACTACCTGAAGAACACCAACGATCGCGCGACGCTCCGGCTCGCTCAGCTGGAGAACGGGGTAGATACTCTGATCAAGGACAGTGACGTGACGACCGACGCCGATCTGAATTACATACTGTCCGACATGGTTCAGGGGCAGAAGGAGGCGGACTCGGTTCTACTTGCCAACCACATCCAGTCTCAGCTCATGGCCTATCTCGGCCCGAAGTACCGGGCGGTGAACAGTCTCGGCGTCAAGCAGGGGCCGTTCATGGTGCTCGACGGCACGTTCATGCCTTCGGTGCTGTGCGAGGTAGGCTTCATAACCAACTCCTCGGAGGGGCAGCGGCTGGCAACCGCGGCGTATCGCGAGGCCATCGCGGAGGGACTCTACCGCGGCATCAAGCAGTACCTCGAGGACGAGCGGGTCGAGGACCTGCGCTGAAACCCGCATGGCGAACGCTGCGGCTCAACTCCCTGAACCCGACGCCTTCGACGGCAAGCTGAGCGACATCGCGCGCGAGTACGTCGAGTCGTTGCGCGCCGACGTCGAGCAACGACTGTGGGCGGGCGCCAGTGGAGATGACCTCTCCGCACGTTTCACCGTCGGTACCGATTCACTGGTCCGATTCATTGTCGATGTGGAGACCAAACGCTTCGCGAGACGATACGCCCGCGGAGCGAACCAGCAGTGTGCGGTGATCGCGCAGGGGGGCTACGGCCGCGGTGAAATGAGCCCGTGGTCTGATGTCGATCTCGTGGTTCTGTATCCCGGGCGGCTGACGCCCTACGTCGAGACCGTCAACGAGAGGCTGCTGCAGACGCTTTTTGACGCGGGCCTGCAGGTCGGGTGGGCGGTGCGCACCCCGCGTGAGTGTGTCGAACGCGCGCAGGGCGACGTGACCATTCGCACTGCGATGCTCGACGGCCGCATGGTGGCAGGCGCACCGGAGGTCGGCGCCCAGTTCGAAGATACCGTCCTCGAGTTTCTCATGAACCGCGACACGGCGGGCTTCGCGCAGAATAAAATGACTGAACTCACCGATCGTCATGTGCGAGAGGGGGGGTCGGTCTTTCTCCTCGAACCCAACGTCAAGGAAGGGCAGGGCGGTCTGCGCGACGTCCACACACTCCTGTGGATCGCACGTGTGCTTGCCGGCGTGGTCGTCCTGGGCGATCTCGAGGCTTCCGGCCTCGCCACCGCGCGCGAGCAGGCGCGATTGGTCGAGGCGCGCGACTTTCTCATGCGCGTCCGCACGGCGCTGCACATCCTGACGCGTTTCAAGGCGGACAAGCTCACGTTCGAGCTGCAGGAGAAGGTCGCGGAGCGCTTCGGCTATCAGGGCGGGCCGTCGCATGCCGCCTCCGAGCTCTTCATGCGTGACTACTACTCGAACGCTGCGCTGATCGGGCGGATCTGCGGCGATCTGCTCGGCCGTCTCAACGCGCCCCCCGAGCCCAAAGGCCTGCTGAGTCGACTGAGTTCGAGGCAGGTTCGCGAAGGTGTGAGCATGACCGGCGGCCAACTGGTCGTGGACGAGACCGCGCTTCAGGACGACCCGGTCAATCTGCTGCGTGTGTTCGCCGACGCGCAGCGCGCGGATATCACCCTGTCCGTGGCGTCCCAGGACATCGTTCGGCGCAACAGCCACCTCCTCGGAAGAGAGCTGGCCGACTCACCGGCAGCGATTGACGTCTTCATGTCCATCCTGAAGGCGCCCTATGGGGTCTACCGCACACTCGGAGAGATGAACCGGCTTGGCGTGATCGGGCGCATGATCCCGGAGTTCGGCCGCCTGTTCTGTATGGTCCAGCACGACCACTATCATGTCTATACGGTCGACGAGCACTCACTGATCGGTATCCGTGAGCTCGAGCGCGTCCGCCAGGGGGAGCTCAAGGAAGACTCGCCGCTTCTGACCCAGGTCATGCGGGAGTGCGACGGGCCGGAGCTTCTTTTCCTCGGGATGATGTTCCACGATCTCGGGAAGGGGTACGGCGGCGATCATGATGAGAAGGGCGCGCTGATGGTGCGCGACATCGCCGTGCGTCTCGGGCTCGATGTCGATCAGTCGCGCAGTCTCGAGTTTCTGGTCCGGCATCACCTGCTCATGTCGATGCTTGCCCAGCATCGCGATATCGACGACCCGGAGCTGGTGGCGGACTTCATTCGAGAGGTGGGTACCGTCGAGAATCTGCGCAACCTGTACCTGTTGACGTTCGCGGACATGAAGGCGGTGGGGCCGAAGGTCTGGAGCGGTTGGAAGGATCACCTGCTCGGAGAACTCTACGAGCGTGCGATCGACGCCTTCCAGACCGGCGCTGCCACCGAGGCGAATCTCGAAGAGCGAGTCCAGCGCGCGCGCGAGCGTATCCTCGCCGAAGCCGGCGGAGCGTCGGAGAAGAGGCGGCTCGCGGCGTTTCTCGACTCCATGCCGGAGACCTATCCGCTGTCGGTGACCGGCGAGAACGTGCTGGCGCACTGGAGGCTTTACGAGTCGCTCGGGTCCGCGATCTTCAGCTCGGGCGTGTCGCATTTTCCCGAGCGGAGCTTCAGCGAGCTCACCGTATGCGCGAAAGACAGACCCGGACTGTTCCTGCGAGTCTGCGGGGTCCTCTCGATGCATCGACTGGACGTTGTCGGGGCCAAGATTCTGACCACCGCACAGGGAGGTGCGATCGATACGTTCCGCATCGATCACACCCGGGCCGTGCAGCAGGACGAGAACCCGACCGATGCCGAACTCTGGAGCCGTGTGCGCTCCGATATCGAAGCCGCGCTTGCAGGCGAGCTCGATGTCGATGCGATGGTCGCGCAGGCGAGGCGCGCATACCGAGCGCCGACATCCGTACGCAAAGCGCGGCAGAGGATTCATACCAGCGTAAGCATCGATAACGATGTCGCGCGCGGCCAGACCGTGGTCGAGGTTCACGCGGCGGACCGGCCGGGCCTGCTCTTCACGTTGGCAGGCTGTCTGTATGCACTCGGCATGCGTATCAGTTCTGCGCTCATCTCGACGCGCGTGAACCGTGTCGTCGACATCTTCTACGTGACGGAAGCCGATGCTTCGAAGATCACCGACCCGGCTCGGCACGAGCAGGTCCGGGAGGCAGTCCTCGACGCGATCCGTCTGAGCGACGCCGTCGAAGCCGGCGAGGCGTGAGATGATCGACCTCGGTGTCGCCGCGGATCTTTACATGAGCCACGTCGCTGCGGAGCGCGGGCTCGCCCGCAACAGCGTCGAGGCCTACGGCAACGACCTGCGTCTGTTCATCGACCTGATGGAGAAACGCGGCGTTCGTGACGCGGCTGCGGTGACGCGCGATGACGTGGTCCGGTACCTGGATGATCTCGCCAGGCGCGGACTCGCGCAAAGCTCGAGAGCGCGTAAGACCTCTGCGATACGTGGATTCTTTCGCTACCTGCATCGCGAGCGCTACGTCGAGACCGACCCCTTCAAGGACATTCGCCAGGGGCGACGGGCCCGAAAACTCCCTAAGCAGATCAGCGCGTCAGACGTCGCGCGATTGCTCGCCTCGCTCGACGATCAGACACCGGTCGGTATTCGGGATCGTGCGATGCTCGAGCTGCTGTACGCGTGCGGGTTGCGCGTTTCAGAGCTCGTCGGCCTGGAAATGGCTCGATTGAACCTGCGCGACGGGTTCCTCACCGTGACGGGCAAGGGCAGCAAGGAGCGCGCGGTCCCGATCGGACGTTCCGCGATCGGCTATCTTCGACACTACATCGAACAGGCTCGGCCGTTGCTGGATCGAGCGGGACGTTCGACAACGCTGTTTGTCGGCCGTGGGGGCCGTCCTCTCACCCGCCAGGCGTTCTGGAAGCGCCTGCGCGCCCACGCCCTGGCAGCAGGACTGGGCCCGGTCTCTCCGCATATGTTGAGGCACTCGTTCGCGACTCACCTGCTCGATGGCGGGGCGGACCTTCGAGCCGTTCAGATGATGCTCGGACATGCTGACCTGTCCACCACGCAGATCTATACCCACGTCGCGGGGAAACGGCTGCGCGAGGTGCATCGCAAGCACCACCCGCGCACCGGCATGTCCATAGACGACGGGCAAGCGACCAGCGGCGACTGAGGCTCGGCGCAGCCGGATGCCCCGGCGCCCGGACGACGTTCGCAACCGAGTTGCCCGCCTCCGCGTCGGCTGATATTCCTGTTCAGACTGGCGCTGCGCCAGCTGCCGGCTCGATGGGCGCCGATCTAGCAACGATCCTCCCGATGATGTTCGCCCTCGTGCTCGGCGTTGTCTGCCACGAGTGGGCGCACGGCTATGTCGCGTGGAAACTCGGCGATCCAACCGCGATGTCGGAGGGCCGGCTCACACTCAACCCCATCCCTCATATCGATCCGTTCGGGACGATCCTGATGCCGGCCGTGCTTGCCCTCACAGGAGCGCCGGTTTTCGGGTACGCCAAGCCGGTGCCGGTCGTTTTCCACAACCTGCGAAACCCGCTCCGTGACATGGTCTGGGTGGCTGCGGCGGGGCCCGCGATGAACCTGGCGCTCGCCCTTGGAGCGACGCTGGTTCTGAGCCTGTTGAATTATCTGGGCGTCGCCGGTCCGACGATGATTTCCGTCTGGCGTCTGGCTCAGGCTGTCGTCGTGGTCAATGTGGTGCTCGCGGTCTTCAATCTGTTGCCGATACCGCCACTTGACGGCGGGCGGGTCGCGGTCGGATTGCTCCCGCACAATCTCGGGGCAGCGCTGGCCGGCATCGAGCCTTTCGGCTTCTTTATCGTGTTCGGCCTGCTCGCGACCGGCCTGCTCGGAGTGGTCATGGGGCCGGTTATGGGGACGGTGTTGGCTTTGCTCCAGTTGCTGATTTAGCGACGGGACCCGGGAAAAACGTGGCAGACGGAGACAAGAAAAAAGAGTCGCAGCTCCCTTCGACGGTCGTGTCGGGGGCGAGGCCAACGGGCGCGTTGCACCTGGGGCATCTCAACGGTGCGCTGAAGAACTGGCTCGCGCTGCAGAATGATTTCCAGTGCTACTTTTTTGTTGCGGACTGGCACGCGCTGACGACCGAGTATGCCGATACCGGACACGTCCAGAGCAGCATCGAGTCGATGGTCCTCGACTGGCTGGCAATCGGCCTCGACCCGGAACGCAGCGTGTTGTTCAAGCAGTCCGACGTGTCGGCGCATGCCGAGCTGTACCTGATGTTCTCGATGACAATTCCCGTTCCGTGGCTCGAGCGGGTGCCGACCTACAAAGAGCAACAGGAACAGCTCAAAGGGCGCGACCTCTCGACGCTGGGCTTCCTCGGCTATCCGCTCCTGCAGGCTGCGGACATTCTCGCTTACAAGGGGGGGCGTGTGCCGGTGGGAGAGGACCAGCTGCCTCATATCGAACTCACTCGTGAAGTCGCCAGGCGCTTCAACCGGCTTTACGGAGAGGTTTTTCCCGAGCCGCAGGGCATAGTGATGAAGGCGGCCCGTGTCCCGGGGACCGACGGCCGCAAGATGAGCAAAAGCTACGGCAACGGTGTCGATCTGACCGACGACCCGAAGATGGTCTACGACAAGCTCGCCCGCATGGTCACCGATCCGCGCAGAGCGCGATTGAAAGACCCCGGAGACCCGGCCGACTGTCCTGCTTTTCAGCTCCACAAGATCTATTGCTCGGAGGAGGAGCGCGCCGAGCTCACCGAGGGCTGCAAGACCGCTTCGATCGGCTGTCTCGATTGCAAGAAGGTGATGATCCGCCACGTGGTCGAGGAGCTCGAGCCGATTCGGGAGCGACGGGGGGAGCTCGAGGAGAGACCCGGTATCGCAGCCGAGGTTCTCGAGGCGGGCGCCGCACGTGCCCGCGAAATGGCCGACGCCACGCTCGACGAGGCGAAAAAGGCGATGGGGCTCTGAGTTGGACGAGGCGGCCTACAAGGTTCGACTCGAAGCGTTCGAGGGGCCGCTCGATCTGCTGCTCCACCTCGTGAAAACGAACGAGGTGGATATGTACCACCTCCCCATCGCTGCCATCACCGACCAGTACCTGGAGTACGTCGATCTGTTTCAGGAACTCGATCTCGACGTGGCGGGAGAATATCTCGTCATGGCGTCGACCCTCGTCTACCTGAAATCTCGCCTGCTGCTCCCGCACGACGATGAAGACGGTGAAGAGGATCCGGATGACGATCCCGCGATCGACCTCGTACGACAGCTCGCCGACTATCAGCGCTACCGTGAGGCCTCGGAAGAACTCGCTGACCGCGCCCGTCTTGGACGGGACGTTTTCCGCAGGGACGCGCTGACGCTCACCGATGCCGAGCGGGAAGACCCGGGGCTGAGACCGGTGGATCTCCCCGATCTTTTCGAGGCACTGCGCGCGGTCCTGGCTCGCGCGGCTCAGCGCAAACCGCACACGGTTGAAGGCGAGCACTACAGCGTGGCCCAGGCGGTGCGCGGAATGGTCAATCGCCTGCGTTCGACCGATCGCGTCGAGTTCGCGACGCTGTTCGGAGAGGACTCGCCGCGTGGGCTTATCATCGCGACGTTTTGCGGAATGCTCGAGATGATCAAGCTGAAGATTCTCGCAGTCGAACAGGAAGCGAGCGCCGAGCCGATCTTCGTGCGGCTCGTCGAGAAGGATGTGGACGATGCCGTCCTCAGGCTGGTTGAAACTTACGGCCACGGGGAGATGCAGCTGCCGCCGGGCGTGACGCTCGGTGAGGATGTGGACGATTCCGCGGGCTCCCAGGGCGAGGCCGGCGCGGCGGAGACGACATGAGCGAAATCACCGAGACCGAGCTTCCGACTCCGGAAGAGGATGCCAGCGAGGAGAGCGTCAGCCGCCGGGCTGAAGGGCATGAGGTGTCAGATCGGGAGACGCACGAGGCGGCGGACGCCGGGTTTGAAGCTGCTGACGATAGCGGAGTCGAGGACAGCGCAGAAGACAGCGGCGAGGATCACGTCGGGCAGGTCGACGACGCGCAGTCTGACGAGAGCTCAGGCGACCCCGTGGGGCTGTGGCCTGCGGAGCGGCTGAAGCCGGTCCTGGAGGCCGTCCTGTTCGCGGCAGCTGATGCGATGCAGACCCGACGGATCTCGGAGATCATCGAGGGGGCCACACGACCGGAGGTTGTCACGGCCCTGGAACAGCTGCGCGACGAGTGTCAGGATCGCGGATTCCGTCTCGTCGAGGTCGCAGGTGGATGGCAGTTCCGCACGGCTCCGGAGCACCATGAGACGGTCCGCAAGCTCTTCAAGGAGAAGCCGCATCGGCTGACCCGCGCGCAGATGGAGGTGCTTACCATCATCGCGTACAAGCAGCCGGTTTCGCGCGCGGAGCTCGAGGCGGTTCGGGGAGTCGACTCGTCGAGCGTGATGGAGGCTCTCGTGGAGCGGCGTCTGGTCAAGATCGCCGGGCGACGGGATGTTCCGGGACGCCCGCTTGTCTACACCACGACGCAGGATTTCCTCGAACTTTTCGGTCTGAAGGATCTCAGGGCGCTGCCTGCCTTGCCGGAGCTGGGCGATGATATACAGACCATGGCCGAGCGGTCCGGGTTCAGCGACGATTCGGCTGAACGTGAAGCTGCGGTGATACCGCTCGAGGAAGGCGATGCCGGAGAAGAGGTCCAGGGACAGTCGGAAGCCGGCGAAGCCGGGGAAAGCGGCGAAGTCGACGCGCAAGACACGTACGACGGCGACGACGGCGACGGCGACGAAGCGGACCAGCTCGAGCGGCAAGCAGACGGGTACGGCCAAGGCAGCCAAGACGGCCAACAGAGCGAAGACAGCGAAGTCGAGTGGATCGGGCAGAGCCAGCAAGGCCAGCAAGACGACTCGCTCGAAACCCGCAGCCACGAAGACCTCGAAGACGGCAGTGACCGGCAGGACGGCCGCGAAAGCTACGAAGAAAGCGGCAGGCCAGAAAGCCACGAAGCAGAGCACGCGGACCGGCCGGGCGCAGAACACTCCGGCTCGCTCGCAGACCAGGCGGTCGAAGAGCCAGGCGACGAGGCCGCAAACCCCGCGGGCGCAGGAAGCGGACGAGAGCAGGGCCACTGAGGGCCTGCGACTTCAGCTCATTATCGCGCGGGCAGGTCTTGCGTCGCGACGTGAAGCGGAGCGATTGATCCGAGACGGCGACGTTACCGTCAACGGACGAGTCATCCGCGAGCTCGGCACGCGCGCGGACCCGGTTCGGGATCACGTCAAGGTACGCGGAAAGCTGATCCAGCGGCCACGGCGGATCGAACACTGGGTTTTCAACAAACCGGTCGGCATGGTTACCACGATGTCGGACCCCGAGCGTCGACCATGCGTCGGCGACGCGCTCGGTGAGTCCCACGCCTTTCTGTTTCCGGTTGGACGACTGGATTTTCACAGCTCCGGCCTGCTCGTGCTGACCAGCGACGGTGAACTCTGCGATCGCCTGACCCACCCGCGCTACCACATTCAGAAGACCTATCGGATCAAGGTCAGTCGGGCGCCGGGCGAGGAGGGCCTGCGCAGGCTGCGAGAGGGCGTGCGACTGTCGGACGGGATGACCGGTCCGGCTCGGGTACGGCTCGAACGGCAGGCCGGCGGGAAGGCGTGGCTCGATATCACCATCAGCGAAGGCCGCAATCGGCAGGTGAGACGGATGCTGGATGCTGTAGGCCTGCGGGTCGAGAAGCTGCGACGCACCGCGATCGGCCCACTCAAGCTCGGACGTCTGAGTACAGGCGAGGCGCGTCGGATGACGGCCTCCGAGCTCGCCTCGTTGCGACAGTCGGTCGGGTTATAGCCGCTCGGAGGGCCTGTCGCGCAAAGCGAGCGACCCGCGCGGGTTGACATCAACCAACGCGCTGCATATGAACCCCTCGCGGGGTGGAGCAGTCTGGTAGCTCGGCGGGCTCATAACCCGCAGGTCGGAGGTTCAAATCCTCCCCCCGCACCCACTCAAACCTTTTCAAACCTGCGAGACAGACAGCCGCCGGTACCGTGGCGGAAAGCCGCTATCCCTACGGGCCGGCGCGATCAGGCCGCGCCGCTCTCCACCCGTTTCTTGATCGGCATCCAGTAGAACAGCCCGTAGATCAACGTGCCGATGAAGTGCGAGGTCATCGATCCGCCGGCTTTTTCGAGCACGCCGCGCATGACCAGGAATTCGAGGATATGGGCAGCGAGTGTCAGCCACACCGCCATATGGCCAATCCTCGCGATGCTGCCGTCGCCAAACAGGATTGCGGCCGCGCCGCCGATCCAGATTCCCCATACAGAGTACTTCGCCATTTCCATCGGCCATTTCGTAGTCGATCCATCTGTGTAGTGCCAGCCCCGCTGACATCCGACCGTCGCCGACCGCGGCTTCCAATCGCAGCCCGTCGGCCCCATAAGCAGAGGGCCACGTCGAACGTGACCCCCGTCCGATGACCGAGAACCCGGTAAAAACGCCCGTCGAAGAGGCCGTGAAGCCCCCCACGGGCCCGTGCTGTGTCACGGTGCTTGGCGCCGGCCGCAGCGGTACGAGCGCGACCACCAGGGCCATGCAGGCGATCGGAATCGATCTCGGTGATCGGCTGCGACGGGGCAGGGGAAAGAACCCGACAGGCTTTTTCGAGGACAACGACATCCTCCGCCTGAACCGCAAGCTCAAGAGGACGCTGGGAATTCGCGGTGACAGCGTTCGCCTGCTCGAGCCCGGCGAGCTCGACGCGCCGACCGTGCGGGCCATCCACGATGAGTGTGTCGATACGCTGCGCCGACGTTTCGGCGACCGGATGCTGTGGGGCTACAAATACGGCCGGACGCTGCGATTTCTTCCTTTCTGGCAGCGGGTCTGGGATGACCTCGGTTTGGACATCCGCTACGTGCTCGCGCTGCGCAATCCTCTCAGCGTGGCGCGTTCGCGCGAACGCCTCGACCCGCAGCGGGGCTCGCAGGAGAACAGCGATCTCGAGTGGCTCGTCAATGTCGTCCCGTACCTGCATCTGGTACGCGACCGGCCAATGGCCGTCGTCGACTACGACTGCGTGATGTCCGACCCGGAGCGTGAACTCGACCGAATGGCGGCTGGTCTCGGCCTGCCGGTCGAAGATCGGAGCGGGATCGAGTTTTACTGCCGAGAGTTCCTGAAACCCGGCATGCGCCACAGCCGATTCACGATCGAAGATCTCATCTCCGATGAGCGATCGAACCGTCTCGTGCGGGAGGCATACGGGTGGCTGCACCGGATGGCGATCGGTGAATTGTCGGTCCGTGATTCCGGTTTCTGGACAGACTGGGAGCGGATCGCGGCCGAACTCGAAGACCTGCGGCCTGTTCTGCGACAGATGGAGCGGCTCAAGGCGGAGGCGCGCTCGGCGGCCCTCAACCCTCTCGGTCCCTTTCAGGTCGTGCCCGATCTGGTTCGTCGCGCACGCGGGCGCTGAGCTGCGAGCCGGTCCTCGGAACGTCCTCAGGGCTCTCGTCCTCATTGGCAGCACCTGGAACTCACCGGCACTGGCGGTCTGTACCGGCGCCGCAACCAGAATACTCAAGACTCGTGATGCTCCAGGCCGCTTCGTCCTGTTACCATAGGCGTGTGTCCGAGCTCGATCTGCAACGCCTGCCGACGACCGCCGCAACCGCCGACAAGGAAACGTCCTCCGCCCTGGCAGCGCCTGCGAAGACGGGGAGCCTGCGTTCGCGGTCGGTGAAACTCGCCTTCATGGCGGCCGGATTCGTGACCGGCACGATGGGGGCGGTTGCGTGTCTCATGCGCTGTATGGCTGACGGGGGGCTTCCTGCAGAGGACATGAACCGGGCGCTTGTCTCGGTGATGGGCAAGGCGCTCGGCAAGCCGGAGCTCGGCGACGGGAGCTGTTTCCGCTGCGCGGGGAATGGCCGGATCGTTTCGGCGCAGTCGAGTGCGGTTTGCGGTGTCTGTCGCGGCACCGGCCGGCTCGTCGTCGGGTCGTGACGCGATCGTCTGTACGCTTCGGAGTCGACTTCTCTCGGGTGCGGCGCGCCGCGATGCGAGAAAAAAATAACGGCTGTTTAAGACAGTAGTCGACCCCCGTTCGGGTAGAAGCCGGAAATATTTCTCCGACAGACGTGACTTTTAGGACCTTCGTCGGTGGGTGGCGCTGGTATACCGAGGCGCGACTCACTAGCGTTTTGTGAGTGTGGCTTTCCGGTTCGGGCAGCGTTGCGTCGTAAATCGACTGGACTGCATCCGAGGCCGGTGGGTACCCTCCTCGATATGCTTCGTCTCCGGACAGTAGAACTCCTGCCGCACCTGATCCTCGCGGCGCTGATGTCGTCTCCGTGCACACCGGCCCACGGCGCGGTTGTCGCGGCGTTCGACAATGGCCGCTACGTCGACACGGACAGTGCGCGGCCGGATGCGGAGTCCGACAATGTCCGTGAGAGTTCGAAGCGTTTCGGCCACTCGCTCAATCGCTTCACGAAGTTCGACCCGACAAGCCTGCGTTCTGTTCTCGACGATGCGGATGTCCTGCTCATCCCCGAACTCGAGTTGAGAGCACTCGACCCCGATCTCGAGCCGGAGGCGCTGGACTTGCTGCGGGATTTTGTCTCTGACGGCGGCGGTATCGTCATCAACGGGACCGGAAACCGTTGGGCTACGGATCTGCTCAATCTGCTTTTCGGCTGGAGTCTCTCGATCGGTGGGGTGGGGCAGGCGACGATGACGGCGGACGGGGAGGCGACACGGTTTGCCGGCGGTCGGGCGGGACTCGAAGCGCTGCAAAGGACGAGAGGACTGGAGATCGCGGATCTGCCTCGTCACGCGGTTGCGGTCTATGCGCAGGAACTGCGCGCGCCGGTAGTGCGATTGCGATACGGCTCGGGCCGGGTCCTCTACCTTGGGTGGGACTGGTTCGACGCGGAGCCGCTGGGGCGAGAGGACGGTGGATGGATCGATACTCTCGGTTCGGCCTACGAAGAAGTCCTCGCCTGTCGAGACCAGACTCTACCCGATCAGGACGGCGACGGTATCGCGGACGAGTGTGACGACGACCTCGCACTCGAGGTCGACCGCTGTGTGGATGTCGACGGCCAGCGTGTGTTGGAAAAAAGTCCCAGGCTGATCGTCAGAAAGGTGGGCAGCGACAAAAAAACCGATAACGAAGGGCTGTTGATACAGGGGCCGATTTACCTGCCGCTCGGCAGTGTCTTCGCTGATCTCGATCCCCTGACTTTGCCGTTCGGCCTCAACCTCGAGCGCGCCGACGGCGGGTTGATCGAGAGCCTGGCGCTGCCGATGGTTCAGTATCAGGGCGAGGGCTCTTCGGGCTGGGTTCGCGCCGGGCCGGGAAAATGGCTGTACCGCGACGAGACCGCCACCCCCGTTGCCGGGGTACGAGAAGCGATGATCAAGAATCAGTCGGGTAAGGATCCGCAGAGAATTCGTGTGCGTGTCATTGCCAGAAACGGATCATTCCCGGTGAACTTCGGAGACGAGCCGCTTCAGGCCGAGATCGTCGTCGGCGATCCTGCGGTGGGGCAGTGCGCGAGGACTTCGTTCGCGCCCGCGGATTGTATCTTCGGACGCTCCGGCCGTCGCGTGACATGTCAGGATTGATAGGCTCCCGCCGTGCTGCGGCGCGAGCCTATTGCGGATGCGAAATCTTCGCCCGCATCGCTTTGAGGATGCCGTCCGCACCGTCCCCGGTGTAAATCTCCTGAAACTGTGAACGAAGGTTGCTCACCAGGCTTATGCCTTCGGCAATGATGTCGATGATGAGCCACTGGGCGCTGTCGTTTTTACGCAGGCGGTAATCGACGAGTACCTCATTCTGCCCCTCCCGAAGTATCCGCGTTCGCACCGTGTAGTCGCCCCGACTTTCTTCGCGCCCGCCTGTGATCTCGACCGTTTCGCCGGCGTATCCGTCAATGTTCTTCCGATAGTTGGCGACCAGGTAGTCTTTGAACAGCCCGACGAACTCCTCCTGCTGCGCGGGGGTGAACTGTTTCCAGTTCCGTGCAAGGACGAGTTTTGCGGTCGTGGCGAAGTCGCAGCAGTCGCCAAGCTCACTCTCGAGTCGTACGGCCTTCTGTTCATTGCTGAGCGCGTCGTCGCGCAACACGGAGAGGGCACGATCGGTGAGGGTTCGTATGAACTCCTGGGCTTCGATGGTTTTCGCCGACACGGCGACCTGGGTTGCCGCCATTCCCGCGATCGAAAGAACCAGTGCCGCGAACGCCGCTCGCAGGCCTCGCGGCCTATTCGAAGTCAAAGTAGTAAAGCTCGTCTTCATTGTCCTGCGGCCCGGCTTCCCCGTGGTCAGCGATCAGCGCGTCCCGTCTTTGCAGGTAGGCGTTCCGCGCCAGCGCGTAATAATCCAGGGCGCCGCTTTTTGCTGTCGCAATCTCATCAAGCAGGAGTGCCCTCGTATTGACGGTTACCCCGGCAGTATAGCTGGTGGTGATGAAGATCGAATTGATGAAGTACGGCCAGATCAGCAGCGGGGTGTCGACGAGCAGTCCGCCGGCATCGCGCACCGTGGACGGGCCCAGCAGCGGCAATACGACGTACGGGCCGCTCGGCACGTCCCACCGCGCAAGGCTCTGGCCGAAGTCCTCGCGGGGGCTCGGGATGCCGATGTCGGCTGCGATGTCGATGATGCCTGCGACGCCGAGCGTGCTGTTGAGAATTGTTCTCTGGACAACGTCGAATGCCGCCCGCGGCTTGAGTTGAACCAGGTTGTTGAACAGATACACCGGCGCCCGCAGGTTTTCGGAGATGTTGTCAAGCGACACCATGCCGGTCTCACCCACAGCGAAACGCCAGCCACGGGCGAGCGGTTCCAGGGCCCAGCGGTCAATCGCATCGTTGAATACGAAGACCTTCCGGTTAAAGGCCTCCCACGGGTCCCGCCCCTGATCGTCCGCATGGGTTGTCGCAGCGACCAGCAGACAAAGACAGGTCAGGGCTGCCATCAAGAGACTGCGGCGGCGTCTCCCTGCGTCGATCCCGGCTCTGCGAATCCTGTGCTTCTGGAGACTCATCGATTCGTTAAGTCGTTCAGTTGCTCAGTCGTTTCCCTGCACGTTGTAGAGGAACTTGCCGATGAGCCGCTCGAGCACGACAGCCGATTCGGTGTAGGCGATTTCCTCGCCGTCCACCAGTATGGCGTCCTCCGCTCCCGGGTCCAATGTGATGTACCGGTCGCCCAGCAGGCCGGATGTGACGATCGACGCGGATGTGTCGATGGGCAGGTCGAGTCTGTCGCGGACCCGCATTTCGACTCGGGCGCGGTAGTTGTCGTCGAGGGTGATCCCACTCACCTGTCCGACAGCGACGCCGGCCATCTCCACCGGTGCGCGGAGTTTCAGGTCCGCGACCTGGTCGAACGTGGCGTAGAGTCTGATTCCGCCACTGCCGACATGAGATACGCCGCCAACGGAGAACGAGAGGTAGGCAACCGCCGAGAGTCCGACCAGCACGAAGAGTCCGACGACGAAGTCGCGCGTGGTTCTTTCGATCATTTCAGATTCCCCATAAAGCCGTAATGACGTAGTCGAAAAGCAGCACCGCCACCGAAGCTGTCACGACGGTCGACGTCGTTGCGCGGCTTACGCCCAGCGACGTCGGCTCGCTGGTGTAGCCCCTGTAGGTCGCTATCAGCCCGACGATCACGCCGAATATGGCCGTCTTCAGCAGGCTTCCCGCAATATCGTTGCTGAAGTCGATGGATGACTCCATCGCGGTCAGGTACGTGCCGGGGTCGATCCCCATCAGGCTCACCCCGACGATGTAGCCGCCGAAGATACCGCACGTCGTGAACATCGCGCCAAGAAGCGGCATCACGATGATCATGGCGAGGGCCTTGGGCTGGACGACGTAGTCGATAGGGTCGACCGACATCATGCGCAGTCCGTCGAGTTGCTCCGTAGCGGCCATCGTGCCGATCTCCGCAGTCGTCGCCGAGCCGGCTCGTCCGGTTGCCAGCAGCGCCGTGAGTACCGGGCCCAGCTCCCGTACCAGACTCAGGCCTACGACGGCTCCAAGTGCCTCCTCTGCCCCGAAGCGTACCAGCGTGTTGTAGCCCTGCAGACCGAGCACCATCCCCACTGCCAGTCCGCAGATGCAGATGATGACGATGGACAGGACTCCGAGTTTGTAGATCTCATCGAGGAACTGTCGCGCTCGCAGCGGCGGCTTGAGCGAGGCGATGACGACAGCAACGGCGAACACCGCCATCGACCCGAGTTGGGTGATGAAATTGATCGTTGCACGGCCGAGAAGCGCTACGGGCATTCGAAACATCATTTCTGCGTCGTTGTCTGAGACTCGGGCGCGACCTCGGTCTCGAATTCGTTCATTCGTCCCAGCACTGTTCCGGGGTCATCCACGTTCTCGTTGAGAAAGCGGATGACGCGCTCATCCCCGCTGGCGAGCAGGTCGGCAGGGCTGCCCTGAATGACCTCGTCGGGTAACACGAGGACTACCTCGTGTGCCATTCGCAGGGTCGAGGGGATGTGGTGCGATACGAGGATCATCGTCATCCCGAACTCGTGGTTGATGCGCACGAGGAGGGCCTCGATGAGTTTGATCGACACCGGGTCGAGTCCGGAGAATGCCTCGTCTGCCAGCACAATCACCGGTTCGCGCATGAGCGCTCTCGCCAGAGCCACGCGCTTGACCATGCCGCCGGAGAGCTCCCCTGGTTTGAGGTCGGCGATCGAGTCGAGTCCGACAGCGTGAAGGCTGGAACGAACGCGCGCCTCAACCTCATGCTCTGACAGCGTTCCCTGCTCCCGGAGCGGAAAGGCAACGTTCTCATACACGCTCATCGAGTCGAGCAACGCGCCATGCTGGAACATCATTCCGAGTTTGCGTCGCACCCGGTACAGAGCGCGATCGCGCATTCGCGCGACATCCTCCCCGTCGACCAGAACCCGGCCTCTCTGCGGCCTCACCAGTCCGCCGATCAGGCGCAGCATGGTGCTCTTTCCCGAGCCGCTGCCGCCGAGCACGACGCAGATCCGCCCGCGCGGAAAAGAGCAGGAGAGGCTCTTGAAAACGGGACGTCCGCCGTAAGCCATGTCGACGTCATCGAAGGCTACGTGGGCGTCGCGGGTGTCTGCTGGGGCGCTCAAGGGGCGGTACGCAACGCGCACCGATTACAGAGTTCAAGCGGGGATGTCGAGATCCGCTCTGCGCAGCGCTTCTCGGGAGTCCGCGATGGAACTTCAGTTGTCCAGCAGCGCGGCCACCGTGTCCGCGTGGTAGACCGCCTCATCGTAGCGGGCGGAATCGTAGGACTCTCTGGCGCGAGAGAGTTCTCGCTCCGCAGTCTGCTGGAGAGCGCGGATGCCGACGTCCTCGGGATCTGCAGAGCTGACACGGCGAGTCGCGTGCCAGAGCACCAGTGAGGTCGCCCATTCGATGGCCTGGTCCGCGCGCGTCGAGGGATCTCCCGAACGGGCGCCACAGGCCTGCGCTATTGGCGGCTCGACAGCGATGAGACTGATCAGCGCGGAAAGCACAATGCAGAGCAGAGTGCGCCGCAGATGAGGTCTCGCGAGGCGCAGGTCACTGTGTTTCCGGGCCCCGTGGCCGTCGAAGCGGAATGGGGAGCGCGCCTGCACCGCACCATGATGGCTGTCCGTGAGCCGGATTGCCACGCCCTGCGGTCGCAACGAGGAAAAGTATGGCCCCGATATCGCCGTCGTTGGGGGTCAGAGGTCGCCGAGGATCTCCTGTCGCTTGGCGGCGTATTCCTCGTCGGAGATCAGGCCTTTCTCGTGCAGTTCCTTGACGGTCCGCAGCCGCTGCTCGAGGCCTTTCGGGATAATGACCTCGCCGCTCGAGACGTCCTGTTCCTCTCGTCGCCGCGAGAACGGCACCCAGCGCCGCCAGCCTCCGTCCTCCTCGTCAGCATTCAGGTCGCTGTCGTCGACGACGTCTTCGCCCCTCGCTTTGCGGATATCGGCCGCGGTCAGGCCCTGCTCGCGAAAGTCGATCATCTCGCGCTTCGACCGGAACTTCAGGCCGGAATACGAGCCCACGTGGCAGTGGTAGCCCCCTTGCCTGCGGTCATCGTGGCAGCCGTAACGGTCGAAGGCGCTAGCGGTATGCGCAAGCGCATCCGCAGCGCAGATCGTGGTCAGAACAATGAGGGCAAGCGCGAGCGGCCTGAGCATGGAACCCCATACCCCGGACACCGCGCGGCGTCCAAACTTCGACGCAACCCGGTCCGGCCTCGCGCCGAACCCGGCAGACTGCGTCCGCGGTGTGGGCGCGGGATCGCGGGGCCTGTTTCGTGGCCGCTTTACGGCCTGATCGAACCTCCATTACCGGGCATGTGCGTGGACCCAGCGCCTGCACGGACTATAATCATCCATGGTCATCCCGACAGTCGCGCCGCCGGTGGCGGCGCCGCGGGCACAGTCGGCCGTGAAACATGAGCGAACGAACCTCAGAGCAGCGCCGCAGGGATTCGCCGGCGGCGCATCTTGCGGGCCTCAGCGATGTAGGCATGGTTCGCGCACGCAACGAAGATGACTTCTCGATCGATGCCCACGCCGGTTTGCTGATCGTCGCAGACGGCCTTGGCGGGTTGCCCGGCGGTGACGTGGCGAGCCGGGTCGCCGTCGAGTCTCTGCGCGAGAGTCTCGGCCAGGAACTGCCCGACAGCGGGCATCCGTATCTGCAATACAACTCTGCGCGCGATGAAGTCATCGGCGCGATCTTCGCGGCAGATGACGCCGTGATCGCGGCAGGGCAGGCGGACCCGGCCCTTCAGAGGATGGCCACGACCATTGTTGTCGCGCGGGTTGTCGGCGGCGCGGCTTTCGTTTCGCACGTGGGGGACGTTCGCGCTTACAAGTTTTCTGCGGGCCGGCTGATACAGATCACGCACGATCATTCCCTCGTCGGTGAAATGGTCGGCTCCGGAAAGCTTACGCCAGAGCAGGCGCGCATGCATCCCAGCAAGAATATCGTCACGCAGGCGCTCGGGCTCGGCGAGCCCCCCATGCCGTCTTTTTCTTCGGTAGATCTTCTTCCCGGTGACCTTCTGCTGCTTTGCTCGGACGGTTTGTGGGAGGCGATGCCCGGTGCCCAGCTCGAGCGTATCGTCAGTGAGGCGGTCCGTACGGATATCGCCGACTCGGTCGCGAAGTGTGTCGAGAATCTTGCCGATGTCGCGATCGAGGCCGGTGGTAACGACAACATAACACTGGTCATCTACCGGCACGGGTCCTGAGGGCCGCCTCGCGCTCGTGTTGCGCCGACCTTGCTCGTCGGCGCCGGGATGGGCACCATGAATGCGAGAGGGGCGTCGCAGTCGACGCCGTTTCAGCGGAGATGCGGTTGATTGTGAGGCTTTCCCGACGGGTACTCTTTCTCGCTTCTGTCTGCCTCGTCGCGGCTACGGCCTCGATCGCTGACGAAAGCGCACCACCGATTCCGGACATCGAGATCACGTCGCATCTCAGCTCCGGCCCCGGAAGCATTCGGGCGGCGATCGAAAGCGCGAACGAGACGCGGACCCGGGTTCGGATCGTTTCGACGCTCGAGGCGGGGACCGTCGTGTACGTTCCACGCGAGCTTCCGCCGCTGCTGGCGTACGGAGTCGAGCTTGTCGGCAACGGCCTGATGCTCAAGGGCGGAAGCTGCGTTCGTGAGGATGGCCGCAAGGGGTGCAGCGGGCTCGTGATCGAGGGCCCGATGATCGTCGTACGCGACCTGCGTGCGACCGGGTTCATGTTCGATGGCATTTCGGTCCGTGGCGGTGCGACGGATGTACGGATCCTCGACTGCCACGCGTTCGACAATCTCGATGACGGCATCGGGATCTCGGGCGGCGCAACGAATATCGTCGTCGAGAACTGCAAGCTGGAACGCAACGGCTTTCGGACCAAGGGAAAAGGAATTCTGATTTTCGATTACGCGCACGCAATCCTGCGGAACAATATCGTGCGGTACAATCGCGACGGGGTAACCGTCAGCCGCGGCGCACGGGCCGAGCTTTTCTCGAATCAGATCATCGACAACTTCGACAAGGGGCTCGGGGTCAGCTCGGCCGAGGCCGGCGGGTCGGGAAATTTCATCGCGCGTAACGGCAAGGCCGGGAGTGAGTCCGGCGAGCCTGCCCCGAACGCTGACGGTCTGCGCCTCGGTATCGACTCCACAGTGCACCTGCGTGACACGCAGATCCTCGACAACGGGGACAGCGGTGTGGTCGTTCTCGGCACGTCACGGCTAACACTCGAAGGCGGGCGCATCGCGGACAACCGCGGTGTCGGCATCACGGTCGGCGATCGTGCAGAGGCTGAACTGCGTGGGGTCGATCTCGGCCTCAACGGAGGAGGGCGCTTCTATCTCGAAGCGGAGGGGAAGCTGCGGCGCAGCGGCGCAGCTCCCGGCAGCGGCGACTCGGAGGACGTTGACGACGATTCGCTGTGAGATCCCCTGCGCGAGTCGAATCCGCCGACCCGCGCAGGGATGAGTTGCTCAGGCCGGTCTTTCAAGCCTGGAGACGATGTCGGACATGATGTCCGAGAGTTGGTAGTCTTTCGGTGTGTAGACGCCGGCAACGCCCATCTCGACCAGGCGTCTGGCGTCGTCGTCGGGGATGATACCGCCGACGAACAGGGGGACGTCGTCCATGCCGGCTCCGCCAAGAGCGTGAAGTATCTCCGGCACCAGCGTCATGTGCGAGCCGGACAGGATGCTCAGGCCCACTGCGTCGACATCCTCCTGCTGGGCCGTCGTGACGATCTCGTCGGTGGTCAGGCGAATCCCCTGGTAGATCACGTCCATCCCGACATCACGCGCGCGGACCGCGATCTGTTCAGCGCCATTGCTGTGGCCGTCGAGGCCCGGCTTTCCGACCAGAATTCTGGGGGTGTGGCCGATCTGTTCGCCCAGCGTGGCAACCCGGGCGCGAAGCTCGGAGATCTGCTCGCTGTCCGCGATCGCCTGTCCGCCGACGCCGGTCGGTGCCCGGTACTCTCCGAAGATGTTGCGCAGGCAGTCCGCCCACTCTCCGGTGGTGACGCCCGCATGAGCGCATCGTATCGACGCCGGCATCACGTTGTCGCCGGCGCGAGCTGCGTCCTCGAGACCCGTGAGGGCCGCCTTGACGTCATCCGTATTGCGGGACGAACGAAATGCCTCCAGGCGTTCGATCTGCTCCCGCTCCGCGACCTCGTCGACCTTCATGATCGCACCGTCGAGGTCACTCATGAGCGGCGAAGGCTCTGCCTCAGCGTAGGCGTTGACGCCGACGACCGTCTGCTCTCCCGCCTCGATGCGTCGCTGGCGCCGGGTGTTGGATTCCACCAGGCGCTGCTTCATGTAGCTCGATTCGATGGCGGTGACCGCGCCGCCGAGCTCCGCGATGCGTGCTAGCTCTTCACGTGCCTCGCGGGCCAGCGCGTCGACTTTTTCCTGCATCACCGGGGATCCGTTGAACAGGTCTCCGTACTCGAGCAGGTCGGTCTCGAACGCCATGATCTGCTGAGTCCGCAGCGCCCACTGCTGATCCCAGGGGCGCGGAAGTCCGAGGGCCTCGTTCCACGCGGGCAGCTGCACGGCGCGTGCGCGGGCGTCCCTGGACAAGACGACCGCCAGCATCTCGAGAGCGATACGGATCGCGTTGTTCTCCGGCTGCTGCTCGGTCAACCCGAGGGAGTTGACCTGCACGCCGTAACGGAAGCGTCGCATCTTCGGATCTTCGACCCCGTATCGATCCTGGCCGAGCTGATCCCAGAGCTCGACGAACGCGCGCAGCTTGGCGATCTCCTCGATGAACCGGATACCCGCGTTGACGAAGAACGAAATACGCCCGAACACGCGAGCGAAAATATCATCGCTGATGCCAGGTCGGCCGCGAACCTCGTCGAGCACCGCGATTGCATTGGCGAGCGCGAACGCGAGCTCCTCGACAGGTGTGGCACCGGCCTCCTGAAGGTGGTAGCTGCAGATGTTGATCGGGTTCCATTTCGGGATGCTTTCGACGGTGTAGGAGATGATGTCTCCCGTCAGCCGCAGCGAAGGCTCCGGCGGAAACACGTAGGTCCCTCGCGAGAGATACTCCTTGATGATGTCGTTCTGGATCGTGCCCTGAAGGACTCCGGGGTCGACGCCGGTGCGTTCCGCGGTCGCGACGTAGAGCGAAAGCAGCCAGGCGCCCGTCGCGTTGATCGTCATCGAGGTATTCATTCGATCCAGAGGGATCTCTTTGAACAGGGCCTCCATGTCGGCGATGTTGCAGATCGGCACGCCGACCTTGCCAACCTCACCGCGCGCGATCGCGTGGTCGGCGTCGTAGCCGGTCTGGGTGGGCAGGTCGAAGGCGACGCTGAGGCCGGTCTGGCCCTTGGCCAGGTTTTTTCGGTACAACTCGTTCGACGCCGCCGCCGAGCTGTGACCGGAATAGGTGCGCATAATCCAGGGACGATCTCGTTCTTTCATGGTTCTCCTCGGACGATTAACAAACTGCCCGCGCTCCCTCAAGGACGCCCTCGATGGAGTGGCATACCTGCTTCTCAGAGCCGTCTGGGCCGCACTGGCTTTGTTGCCCCTGGCGGTGACTCGTCGGGCCCTCGAGTCGCTCTCCTCCTTGATCGGCCGCTGGGATCGGCGCCACCGGGAGGTCATCGCGCGGAACCGGATCATAGCATTCCCGGAACTTTCAGGCGCGGAGCGCGACCGGATTACCGATCAGGCCTTCAGGAACTGGGGAAGGATCGCGGCAGAGCTGATCCATGGCGCCGCGGTGGTCAACAGTGCCGGGCGGGGCTGGGTCGGTGAGGTGGAAGCTGCCGCGACCGGTCTGCGGCGCGAGGGAACCGGGCTGCTGGTCCTGACCGCCCATATCGGCAATTTCGAGCTGGTCGGTAGAATCTGGGGCGTGGCAAGCGGGAGGCGTATCTCCGTACTTCACCGTGCGATGGGAAACCGCTTCGCGGATGCCTTTTTGCGGCGGGAGCGGGCCGCGATGAACGTTGACACCCTCGAGCGAGGGGTGGCCGCGCGTGAGATCCTGGCGAGGCTTCGCGCCGGCGGGATGCTGGCAGCTCCGCTGGACCAGAATCAGCCGCCTGGACGGCCGGGGGTATTCGTCGATCTGTTCGGACGTCCGGCCGCCACGGCTACCGTGCTCGCGCGGCTTTCGGTGGCGACCGGCGCACCGGTTCTACCGGTCTTCGCGGTGTGGACGGACAGCGGTCCGGATGCGGTAGTAGGACGTCCTGTTCTGCCTCCCGTGGGCCCGATTCCCGTCGCTCGACGAGCGGCGGTGATCCGCAGCCTCACAGCGGCTTACACAAGGGAAATCGAGGCCGCCGTTCGCAGGCATCCCGACCAGTGGAACTGGGCACACCGTCGATGGAAGACCCGCCCCGAAGAGCCCGGCAAAGCATCCGGCTCATAGCCGAGCCGAGTTCTCATCGAGAACTTCCCCTGCGATCGCCGCAACTGCTCGCTGGACACTCAGCATTAACGTTGTTTGATCTCGGCATAATATGCGCGAGCGGTTCTCACCGGAATAAGTATTTTTTCCCCAAGCCCAACCATCGGATTTGTAAACGTAATCCTCAGGGAATACGATTTTGAACAACGTACTGTTCAGCCGCCGTGACAGGAGTTTGACGTGGGCGTTGCATCAACGGTTTCGACGGGCTCGAAGCCCGTAAAAGAAGTATCGACTGTCGTGATCCGATTCGCCGGTGACTCCGGCGACGGGATGCAACTCACCGGCACCCAGTTCACGAACGAATCCGCGCTGGCCGGCAACGACATCGCTACGTTCCCTGATTTTCCCGCCGAGATTCGGGCGCCTGCCGGGACATTGGCCGGTGTCAGCGGTTTCCAGCTCAACTTCTCCAGTGAGCGAATCTTCACGCCGGGCGATCAACCCGATGTGCTGGTGGTAATGAATCCAGCCGCGCTCGCAGTGAATCTGGAGGATCTCGTCGACGGCGGCAGCCTGATTGTCGACACGGACGCCTTCACCAAGTCGAACCTGCGCAAAGCCGGGTACGACGGAGACCCGCTCGAAGATACCTCGCTCAATCAGCGTGTGCGGGTGTTCCCGATCCCGGTCACGAAGCTGACCCAGCAGGCGCTCGCTGACCTGAACCTCCCGAACAAGACGGTCGTGCGCTGCAAGAACTTCTTCGCGCTCGGGCTATGCTCCTGGCTGTACCACCGTCCGATCGACTCAACTCTGGACTGGATTCGTCAGAAGTTCGGCAAGTCCGAGGCGCTGGTCGAGGCCAACACGCGGGCGTTCCAGACCGGTTGGAACTACGGCGAGACCACCGAGATCTTTGCCTCGAGCTATCAGGTGCGTGCTGCGGAGATCGAACCCGGAACCTATACGAACATGACGGGCAACAAGGCCCTGGCGTTCGGCCTCATGGCAGCGGCGGCCAAGGCCGACAAGCAACTGTTTTACGGGTCCTACCCGATCACACCGGCCAGCGACATTCTGCACGAGCTCTCTGACCACAAGAATTTCGGCGTCACGACCTTTCAGGCAGAGGATGAGATCGCCGCAGTCGGAGCTGCGCTCGGCGCGTCGTTTGCCGGCTCGGTCGGAGTCACCGGAACCTCGGGCCCGGGTGTTTCTCTCAAAGGAGAGACACTCGGTCTGGCCGTGATGGTCGAGCTGCCGCTGGTGTGTGTGAACATCCAGCGCGGCGGCCCCAGTACCGGATTGCCTACCAAGACCGAGCAGTCGGACCTTTTACAGGCGCTTTACGGCCGGCATGGCGAATGTCCGATGGCGGTGATCGCGGCGAGCTCGCCGACCGATTGTTTCGACGCGGCGTTCGAGGCGGTACGGGTCGCGGTGAAGTACATGACGCCGGTCATGCTGCTCTCCGACGGATACCTCGCCAACGGCTCGAAGCCGTGGAACATTCCCAATTACGCGGATCTGCCGGAGATCCCCGCAAAGTACTGGACGAACGACGTCGGCTTCCACCCGTATCTCCGTGACGAAGACACGCTGTCGCGGCCGTGGGTCGTGCCTGGAACGCCCGGGCTCGAACATCGCATCGGCGGCCTCGAGAAGGACTACGACAGCGGCAATATCAGCTATCTTCCGACCAACCACGAAAAAATGACGCGTGTGCGTGCTGCCAAGATCTCGGGAATCGCGGACGAACTCGACGCACCGGAGATCGCAGGCGCGGATTCAGGTGATGCGCTCATCGTGGGCTGGGGCTCGACCTACGGCTCGATCGCAGCGGCAACCACGCAGCTGCTCGACGAGGGCAAGAAGGTCGGACACCTGCACCTGCGCTGGCTTAATCCGTTGCCGAACGGTCTTGACGAGATCTTCGCCCGCTATCGTCATATCATCGTACCGGAGCTGAATTTCGGTCAGCTCGTCCGTGTCTTGCGCGATCGTTATCTGGTCGACGCGGTGCCTGTCAGCCAGGTTCGGGGACAACCGTTCAAGGTCCAGCAGCTGGCCGCACGAATCAGTACCATCCTGGAGGGCAGCAAATGAGCCAGTCCGCAGAAGCAGTGAAACTGACCCGAAAGGATTTCGTCAGCGACCAGGACGTACGCTGGTGTCCCGGATGCGGGGACTACGCCATTCTCGCTCAGGTCCAGAAGGTCATGCCCGAGCTCGGCATCCCCCGCGAGAAGATCGTTTTCGTGTCCGGGATCGGATGTTCGAGTCGGTTTCCGTACTACATGAACACCTACGGGTTTCATACGATTCACGGGCGTGCGCCGGCGATTGCCGCGGGCCTCAAGATGGCCCGGCCGGATCTTTCGGTCTGGATCGTCACCGGGGATGGTGACGGGCTGAGCATCGGCGGCAATCACCTCATTCACGCCCTGCGCCGGAATCTCGACGTGAACATTCTGCTCTTCAACAACGAGATTTA
>CAXQPB010000041.1:0-23614 GCA_964225545.1 Candidatus Nitrosopumilus sp.
CATGAGCTTTTGAGGAGGAATCGATTGATGGAGAAAAACAGAAACCGACGCGATCGACGGTCTGGTTTCACGCTGGTGGAGCTGCTGGTCGTGATGGTTATTCTCGGATTGCTCGCCTCGATCGCGCTTCCGGCGGTTTTCAACCAGGCCGAGAAAGCGCGCGTCGGAACGGCAAAAACCAACATTGCCGCGCTCGGCGCCGCCCTCGATGCCTACGCACTGGACGTCGGCAGTTACCCGAGTGACCTCGACAGCCTGGTGCGAGCACCGGCGGGGGCACAGCGCTGGGACGGCCCCTACCTGAAAAAGAAACAGATCCCGAAGGATCCCTGGGGCAACGACTTCGAGTACAAAACTCCGAACTCGGGCGAGTATGAGCTGAGTTCCAGAGGGCCGGACGGCAACTCAGGCGGCGGAGACGATATCTCCAGCAGCGACTGACAGCGCCGGACAACGGGGTTCACGAGATCGTGGCAGCGTGGATGAACAGCCGCGTGCGTCGAACGGGCCGGTCACGCCGCTCTGCCGGCATGACGCTGATCGAGCTCGTAGTCGTGATGGTCATTATCTCGGCGGCGGCCCTGGTCGCGTACCCCGCGATACGATCCGGCGTGAACCAGCGCCAGGTGCGACAGACTCTGCAGCACTTTGTCGCAGCGGTGCGGAGCGCCTCTTCGATGGCGATTCTGCGGCGTGAGACCGTCGAGATCTGGGTGTGGCCGGACCGCAAAGAGTACGCGCTGGTTACCCGCGAACGACGCAGCCGCAAGGCGCGGAGCGATGACGATGAGGAAGAGTCCCGGCGCGCTTCCCTGCAAAGCCGGGGGATGGTCGGCCGGAACGACGGAGCTGACGAAGGCGTGGGCGCCGGTCGCTCGATCGTCGGGAAAGTCGCATTGCCCGAGATCGCATCTTTCGGTGAGGTCGAAGGCGGGCGTTTCGTTGCGGCAGAGATTACCAGCGGCGGCTACACCGATCAGGAGGCTATTCTGTTCGAGTTCTACCCGACCGGAAGCTCCAGCGGCGGGCGGGTCGAATTCGAATTCGACGTCCCACGGGATCGGCTTCAGTACCAGCTCGTCATCGACCCGCTGGTCAGCAGCATCAGTATGGAGGAGTGAGGCGGATTGAAGGACCGCGGATTCACCTTACTCGAAGTCATGATCTCGGTCGCCATCAGCGCGATCGCGATCGTGTCCGTGCTCGAGTTGTTCGCCGGGAGTACGCGGCTCGCGTCCCTCTCGGTAAGCCACACGGAAGCGCTCGTTGTCGCGCGGTCCAAGCTCGACGAATTCATGTGGATTACGGAACTCGAGAACGGTGAGGACAGCGGGGCTGTCGGGCCTTACGACTACCGGGTTCGTATCGAACCGGTCACCGCGACCCTTGGCGTACCGCCCGAGGAAGCGGCGCCGGAGCCCGAATCGGATGACTACGAGTTGAAGCGGATTGACGTTGTTATTTCGTGGCAGACGCCGGCGGGTGAGCGCTCTGTCGCGCTGAGCACTGCCCGTATCGTAGAGGTGTTCTAGTGCGGCTGCGCGGCGAACAGGGCGGCTTTACGCTGATCGAGCTGGTGATCTCGATGGTGCTCCTGTCGCTCATCTCCCTTGCCATCTATGGCCTGACGACCATCGGTGCCCGGGCGGCGGGTTCGGGCGAGCGGCGCACCGAGCAGGCGCGGCGCATGCGTATCGCGACCAGCCTGATCACCCGGCAGTTGCGTTCGGCGGCGCCACTGCACGCGGTCATCGAAGATGAGAACGTCGAAGAGGCTCTGCCGTATTTTCTGGGTGAGTCCGACCGCATTGACTTCATTACCACTCAACCGCAACGGCCCGATTCCGGAGGGTACGCGCTTGTCAGTTACTGGATCCAGGACGACGTGCTGATGATGTCGGAGATGCCTTACTTCATGGCATTCAGCGAGGATCGCTTCGGCTCAGAGTACGAGCACATGATTGCCAGCACCCCGCTCCTGTATGATGTTGGCCGATTCGAGCTTCGATACCAGCGTTTCGATCAGGATGTGGATGCGCAGTGGGAGGACAGCTGGGATGCGAGCTTCGAGGACGCCATCCCTGCCGTCGTTCGCATAGCGGTAGAACCCTCGCGGGTTGACGGTCCGACCTGGAACCATGATGTCCCGGTGTTCGTCGGTTTCATGAATGAGATGATGGACGAGGACGACTTCTCTCGCAGGCTCGGTCCGGGCCCCACGGGCGCGCAGCGCGACGACCCGGGGGATGATGCCGACGATGCCGACGACGATGACGACGGCGACGGCGACGATGATGACGATATGGAAGATGACGACGAATGACGCGGGCTTGCGACACAGGTCGGCAGCGCGGCGCCGCACTCATTCTCGTGCTTTGGACGTTCGCGGCCCTGACCGCGCTGGCAGGCGAATTTGCGCGGGCAATGCGACAGGACGCTCAAAGTACCCGGAATTTCAAAGAAGAGACCGTCTCTCACTACATCGCTGTGGCCGCGATCAATGAAGCCTTGTACGCGATTCAGATCTACAACGGGGAACTCGATGTCGAGGATGGGACGAATCCGCCGATGGCGACCGGTCGCGAGAACGATCGCGCCGCTCGACGTGCACGCGAGCGGGCAGCCGAGAACGTGGAGGAAGAAGATCCGAGGATCCTGGCGATCGAGTCGCTGCTCGTAGGCCGCGGCAAATGGGTCGAGGGTGAGTTTGCCGGCGTCAAGTACGAGGTGAGGGCCGTCGAGGAATCAGGTAAGGTGCCTCTGAACGAATCCATCGTCGATGCCGCGCTGATCACTCGAATAATGGAAAATCTGGGGTATGAGCGACTGGTCGCAGAGACGGTCGCGGACTCGATTGTCGATTGGCGGGATGAGGACGATCTGCACGGGGTCAATGGTGCGGAAGATCAGTACTACGAAGGACTCGATCGCCCGTACCAGAGCAAGGATGCCCCCTTTGACTCGACCGATGAGCTGTTACTGGTGCGCGGAGTGACTCGAGATATCTACTACGGGACGGAGGGGACCCCTGGTCTTCGTGATGTTTTCTACGCTAATGACCGACGCCAACGACGCCTCACGCCACGTGCGATGGGGCCTGCGGTCGAACATGCGCTTTGCGGCAACAATCCGAATGACGAAGGTAGTGGCGGTGATGTTCTCGGGGCCGGTGCCCAGGGGCAGGAAATAGACGTGGCAACGTGTCTGCAGGAGGTGGGCTTTCCGGTGGCCAGAGGAGGCAGCGAGGGAAAGCCGCGTCTCGGCACAGCAAGTGTAGAGGCACGTGTAAGCGATGATTCGGGCCGAGTCTTGACGCACATAGGCACCACAGTTCAATTTAGTAGACAGGGCAGCTTCCGCACCATGCGATGGTATGATGCTGTATTCAGCGATGAAGGCTGAGGCGGCGGAGGTCTGCGCCGTGACACGGATTCCGTGTCGCCTGCAGCGTGCCCCTGACCTGATTTCATGGACCTGAGACAATCCATAGGACGGCTGGCAAAGGCCGATTTCGCCGATGCGGTCGGGATCGCGCTCGGGGATGCCGAGGTCTCGATCGCCCATGTGAAGAAGCGTTTCAACGCCGTCACCGTTCTGGCGATCGAAAGTCGTGCCATCGATGCGCCGCCCGAAGGACGCTGGCCGGTCATCCTCGACTTCCTGGCGGAATTTCTTGCCGTCAATGCGGTAGAATCGGCACGTCTGAGTCTCGCTTTGCCCCGTCGGGCTACTTTGCTCGGACACCTGCAGTTGCCGGCGACGGCGGCCGAGAATGTCGACAGCGTGGTCAGCTACGAGCTGGATCGATTGATCCCGGCCCCGACCGACCAGGTCTATATCGACAGCTACTGGCGCGATCTCGGCACGATCGGCGAGCGTATTTCCGTTTCGGTCGTCGCCGGTCTTCGCGAGCAGGTTGATCAGGCCTACCGGGAGATGGAGGCGGTCGGGCACATGCTGAGTGCGGTCACTGCCACACCCGTGGCTCTGGCCGACTACTACACGTTCTGCCGCGGGGATGACGCCGGAACCGCCGGAATCTGTTACCGGGACGGCGATCGCGACTGCCTGACGGTGGTCAGCGACGGCCTGATGGCTTCGACGGTCCAGTTCGACCCGGGCAATGAGACCGTAATGAGCCGGCTCGCCCGCGAGGTCGAGAGTCTCATGCCCGACCGCGTCGCCGACGGGGTCGAGTTGATCGCGGAGCAGGAGTTCGAGGGCCGTGTCGGCCCCTTGTCCTCTCTGGCATCGGCAGAGGTTCTGGCGACCGGCGTTCAGCCCTCGTGGCGCGAGGCTGCAGCAATCGGCGCTGCGCTTGGACAGCTCAGCGAATCGGCCGCCGATGTGAATCTCTTGCCTGCCGAGCTCGTCAAAGCGGAGGAGGGCGTCGGGCTGCGCGAGATGGCTCTGGCTGCGATTGTTATCGTGCTGTCGGCGACGCTCGCGGGTTCAATCGCGGTCAAGAACCTGAGCCTTGGGAACGCCGTGGCTGGAGAAGTCGCGAGGTTGGAACCCGAGGTCAACGCGGTGACCGCCCAGGAAGAAAGCAACAGGCAAGTTCTCGAGCGGATTGAAGTCCTCGAGAATCCGCGCAAGAGGAGCGTACTCGCTTATCTCAAGGCAATGACGGAGGCCGTCCCCAACAGCGCGTATCTGACGACGTTCCGTTACAAGGGGGACCGGCTCGAGGTGGATGGAATCGCCGACAATGCCTCGGTCCTGATCTCGCTGCTCGAGCGCTCACCGTTCTTCAAGAACGTCGAGTTCACGGCGCCGACCACGAAGTATCTGCAGTCGCAGGAGCGCTTTTCGCTTCGCATGGAGCTCGAGCAGTGACGCTTGCGGAGAGATGGGAGGCGTTCTCCCAACGCGAACGCTATCTGGTGATCGCTGCGGGCGCGCTCGGCCTGATGGCGCTGCTCTACAATTCTCCGCTGGCGCGATTGGGAGATCTCTCATCGGGCGGTGGCGAAGACGAACGTTGGGTTCAGCTGCAGAAGATTGAAAATTACCAGAAGCTGCTCGCGCGCAGCGAGGCGGCCAATGAGCGCACTGCGACGCTTCGGGTCCGCTACAACCAGAATCAACAGAAGCTCATCGAAGGCGAGACGCCGACGCAGGTCGGCGCGGAGTTGCAGGGGCGCATGAGTACGCTGGCGAGCGACGCGGGGCTGAATGTCCTGAGCTCGCAGATCGTGAAGGAAGACGAGGTCGAGCCGTTTCGCAGGGTGGGTGTTCGTATAACCCTCAGTGGCACTCTCGAAGGCGTCACGCGCCTGCTATCCTCTATTGAGTCCGGCACCACGGCGCTGTCGGTGACGCACCTGGAGATAAATCGTAAGTTGGGAGCGAGCCGTCGGCCGCCGACGCGCGGAGCCGTTTCCTCCGTAGCGGTTTCGCCATTGACCGCAACAATGGAAGTCAAGACGCTGATGAGGCAAGCTCTGTGAAGCGGATCCTCGACATCGCCTCTGCTGTGCTGGTGGTCGTGGCTCTCGCGCTGGGCTGGAGGATCGTGCAGGTGCTCCGCGTGCCGCAGCCGCGTTTCCAGGACGCGCCTCAGCTGGCAAGCTTGGACCCGGTACCTGCGATGCCGCCCAGTCCGCTGCCGCGAGGGCCCGAGATGGACGCCATCGTCGAGAGAAATCTGTTCGAAACTGAACGGGGTAAAGTCGAAGAGGAGCCGGAAGTTACCGTTGAGGAAGAAGAGCCGCTTCCGCCACCGACAAACGTCGTTTTGAACGGGGTGTTTTATCAGCTTGCGGGCCGTCCCATGGCTATAATGACAGATGCTGGATCAGGGAACCGGCAGCTCACTCTGCACGAGGGCGACAACCTCGGCGAGTACCAGGTCGGTCGTATCACGCGAGAACGTGTTACGCTGCTGGGCCGGGGCGGTCAGGAGTTCTCTTTACAGCTCGACGTGAGCACGCGTGCCGCGGCGCCAGCGCGCCGCACACCGGCAACTGCGCGACCGAACGCGGCTGCGGACAGGGGGAGGGCGGCTCAGTCCGCTGCCCAGCGTGCTGCCGAGGCGAGACGACAGCAGGCCAACCGTGCGACACCCGCCGCACGGGCGCAGCAGGCGCAGGCCGGACAGCCGCCGAGGCAGGATCCGACGGAGGCGAGGCTGGAGGCCTTGCGACGTCTGCGCGAGGCAGCTCGAGAGCGATAGTTTTCCGAGCGGTGGTCGGGCGGTGATCGGGACATGATGTCGATCCGTCAAGCGATACCGGGACGCGCGGTCCGATTAGGTGGAGGACCGGCGGTGAGAGGGAAGTGAGAGGCAGGTGAGACGGCGTATGACGATGCGACCACTGCGGTGGGAGGAGGCCGGAAGACGTGCGGCTCGGAGAGCCACCGCGATTGCACTGGCTCTCGTCGCTGCGCTTTCGCCATTGACCGCTGCCGCGCAGGGTGGGGTCGCCACCGGCGGTGTCGCCGCTGTCGAACCCGATTCTTCATCGCAGCGAGACGCGATCCTGCTCAACTTCGAGGGAGCCGATATCCGCGAGGTCATTTACACCTTCGCGGCTGCGCTCAATCTCAACTACTGGCTCGACCCCCGTGTCCAGGGCCAGGTCACGGCCCGCTCCTTCGGGCCGATCTACGTAGACGACCTGTATCCGGTCTTTCTGCAGATTCTGCGCAGCAACGGCTATGCGGCGGTCCGAGAGGGCGACCTCTACATGATCGTACCGGCCGAGGACGGCAAGACGCGCGCGAAGCTGCGTATGCGCGACACGACGCAGGACTTCGTGATCGAGCTCGTCAAAGTCGAGCACGTGAGCGCTGAACGTATCGTCGAACTTCTCAATCCGTTCGTCTCCCCGGGAGGCGACGTCTCGGCGTACAGCCGAAACAATCTTCTGATCATTGCCGACATCGCCGCGAACGCGAAGCGTATGCGCGAGCTCGTTCAGACGTTCGACAACGACACGTTCGACGACATGCAGGGCAAGGTCTACCGCGTGAAGCACGCCGCGGTGGAAGAGATCGCGGAGGAGATGCTGACGATCCTCGAGTCTTACCAGGTTGTCGACAGCGGCGCGCGCATGCAGCTCATCCCGCTGGTCCGACTCAACTCCCTTGCTGTCGTCGCTTTCGATCCGGCGATCTTTGCCAACGTGGAATACTGGCTCGATGTGCTCGATGTACCAGGAGAAGGCGGCTCCGAAAGACGTGTGTACGTCTACCGAGTCGAGAACTCCCGCGCACTCGAACTCTCCGAGGTACTCAACGAGGTTTACGCCGGTCTGGCCGAAGATTCGGGCGATGACGGACGCGGACGCTCGGGCGCTCTTGCCGAGCGCGGGCTCGGGCTCGGTGGCGGACTCGATCAGCAGCGCAGGCGTGGACGACAGCAGCAGGCCCAGACCCAGGAGCCGCAAAGCGGTCTCGTCCTACCCGGCAGTCCGGCCGGTGGAGAAGGTCTTGCCGGCACCCTGTTCGAGCAGGAAGTCCGGATCGTGGCCGATGAGCTGACCAACTCGCTCGTCATTCTCGCGACGCCGAGGGACTACGGAATGATCCGGTCGGTCCTCAACGAGCTCGATATCGTTCCGAGGCAGGTGCTCGTCGAGATGCTCATCGCAGAGATCACGCTGACGGACGACGTGGATCTCGGCGTGACTCACAGGCTCGGATCGGGAGTACAGAACCCCGACTCCAATGCGGGCGGGGGAGGCGGGGGGCCGGATCCGACGCCTCAGGACATGCTTCGTATGCTTCCGGGCGTCGGCGGGCTTCTGGTCGGCAATCCTGCAGCGGCGGGTGCGACTCGCGTCGATGGAAGTGTCGGCGGTACCGGTCTCGACATGATGTTCACCAACGTTGCGGGTGACTATCAGCTGACGATTACCGCCCTCGCGCAGGAAACCGAGCTGAAGATCCTGTCACGACCTCACATCATGACTGCCGATAATCAGGAGGCTCGCATCCTCGTCGGCCAGGAAATCCCGATTGTCACCAGTCAGGGGGCTGCCAGTCAGCAGATCGCGGGGACCTCCAACGTCCTGCAGCAGGTTCAGTACCGCGACACCGGGGTCGTCGTCCAGGTGACGCCGCAGGTCAATTCCGAGGGCCTGATCAACATGACGGTGTCTCAGGAAGTCAGCGAGGTCGCCGAGGGCGCGCAGGTCCAGGGGATCAGCTCGCCGTCCTTCACGACTCGAGAGGCCGAGACGACGGTTGTCGTCCAGAGCGGCGAGACCATCATCATCGGCGGAATTATCCAGGAGACGAAGACGGAGTCGCGCAGCGGAGTTCCGTATCTGATGGATATTCCTGTCCTCGGGCAGCTGTTCCGCTCAACCGGCGACAACAAGCGAAGGACCGAGCTGATCATCCTCATCACTCCGTATGTGGTGCGATCGCGTGATGAGGCCGATACGGTGACCAGCCAGTTCCGCGATCGTGTCGATGCGCTGCTCAGAGAGCTGAACATCGAGGACGAGTCGGCGCAGGGCGACAGTCACACCGTAATTCTGCAAAAACCGGGAGCCTGAGCGCTGCCGGGTGCGGTCGCCAGCCCGGCAGTCGGGTCTTCCGGCGGGGCTGTTCGGCGATCGAGCCGGGCGGTTGGTTTGACCGCCTGGAAACGCTAGTTTCCCGCGACACAGAGCTGCAAACACAGGGTCGGCTTTTCGCGATTCAGGGGGCGACGCCGGATCCTTCACCGATTCAAAGGGGAGGTTCGAAGCACGATGGCGACAGTCATCACCGAGGAGTGTATCAACTGTGGGGCTTGCGAGCCCGAGTGCCCGAACACTGCGATCTACCAGGGGGGCGTCGAGTACGACCTCGACGGCAGCAAGGTCGCTGCACTGAACGAAGAGATCTTCTACATCGTTCCCGAAAAGTGCACGGAGTGTGTCGGCTTCTTCGATTACGAGGCGTGCGCGGCGGTTTGTCCCGTCGACTGCTGTGTGCCTGACCCGGACCGTCCGGAATCGGAGGATGCGCTACTGCAACGCGCGCGCGAGATTCACCCGGACAAGGAATTCGGTGCGGATTTCCCCTCGCGTTTTCGTGAGGGAGCAGGCGCACCTCCGGCCGCCGAACCGGCCGCAGCTGCGCCCGCGGCGCCCGCAGCACCGGCAGCAGTGGCGGCAGCACCCGCAGCTGCTGCACCGGCCGCCAGTGCAGCAGGACTCGTCGCACGCGTCGAGCGCGTGCTCGACAGACCGACCCGGACACTCAAGTCCGGCGATCCAACGATCGTCTTCGACGGTGAACTCGACATGAGTTTCGACGAAGTGCTCGGCAAGGTCCGAAGGCCGAATCACAGCGGCGCCTCAACGGCATTCGGCTTCGGCTTGGTGGCGGCAACGCCGCTGCTCGGTGCTCTGGATCATGAGACCAAGAAAGGGATCGAGCAGGTCTACGGAGATCATCGATTCTTCTCAGCGCAGTTGAGCACCGCGGTCAACGTGGTCCACAATTTCGTGCTTTACCCGGTAGCTTTCGCGATTCTGGCCTACATCCTGGGGAGCGCCGCGCTTTTTACGGAGAGCGATCGAGGGTGGATTTTCCTCGGCCTGTTCGTCGCAACGCTGGAGACGCTGGGGCGTCTGCGCGACGGTATTTTCCGGATGATGCCCGCAGACCGTATGCGTTACGGAGCGAGTCTTTACGGCGCGCCGCTTGGAATCGTACTGAAGCCTCTGGTCCGCAGTCTGCTCAAGTGGTACCGCGGCGGCCATGTGCCGGTAGAAGGCTTCTATACGAGCGAGTTCGAGTCCAAGCGCGAGCGGGAGAAGCGCTACGGCGAGGTTTACACGGTCGAGGAGTCCGATAACGGGTATTACATCCGGATGGAGCTCCCACGGGAGATTCCGCCGTCGGCAGCGAAGGAAGAGCTCGGTCTCGGTGACGAGATGCCCGACTATGAGATCAACCTGGCGTTGACCGACCAGGGCTTGACGGTCCGCGGCAGCGTTGCCGACCCGGACCTGCGAGCGGTGTGCGGGGTCTCGCCGGCTTTTCCGGCCGACTTCAGGACGGAGATCCCCACGACAGGGCGACTCACAGGCTACCGGCACCGCTATGCCGATAAGGTTCTTGAGGTGGCAGTCCTTCGTCAGGGAGCGTGAGTCGAATGCAGTTGGCGCGGATTGCAGCGCTCGAGTGGGAGGCGGGCTCCGAGTCGGTCGACGATTCGCAGCTGGCGCGAATCCTCGGGGTTGATGAGTCGGCCGTGACGGAACTGAGTCGCGGCCGAACCAGGTTCATCGCGCCCGATGGTGAAGGGCCGACGGAGATCGCCGCGCGTGCGAGTCGCAAGCTGCTCGAGCGATGCAGCCTGGAAGCCGACGCGCTCGACCTGATCATCTTTTCGACCAACACGCCGGATATCGTGTTCCCGGGCTCGGCGTGTTTGTTACAGGCTGCTCTCGAGACAGAGGTCACACCCTGCCTCGACGTACGTTCTCAGTGCACCGGCTTCATTGCTGCCCTGGAAATCGCACGCGCCTATATCGCCTGCGGATCCTATACGCGGATTCTACTGGTAACCGGCGAGGTGCCCTCCCATCAGAATCGGATGGATGGAGTTTCTGCTGAGCTGGCCTGTATGACGGGAGATTCTGCCGCAGTGGCGCTCGTCGAGGCTGTTTCTGCGTCAGACCGCGGCGAGGGCCGGATTCTTTCGTGTCGGCAGCGTGTAGACGGTGCCCGTTACGACGAGTTCTGGTGCGAGATGCCGTCCTGTCGGATGTATCGCAGTAACGAGTTCAGCGATCGGGCGCGGGTGAATGCCGAGGGGCTGACGAACGGGGCGCTATTCCCGAAGCTGGATCGTAAGCGGGCGAGGGAGACCGCAGTCGGCAAAATTCCCGGGATCCTCGATGAGGTAATCGCCGATTCAGGTCTGACGCCGGCGGGGATCGACGCCCTGCTCGTCGCGCATGTCGACCCGCTGGTCGAGGACGAATTGAAGAACGCGCTTGGAGATAGAGCCTCGCGTGTGGTCGTCTCGGATCACGCATACAGCTACAGCGCCAGTCTGCCGGCGACGCTGGTACGAGAGAAAGCAGCCGGGCGTATCCAGCCAGGAGAGACCGTGGCGATGGTGACGGCAGGGCAGGGGGCTTCATGGGGAGCCGCGGTGGTGAGAGCATGAGCCAACCCTCGAGATCTCGTGTCCTCGGCTGGGGAATGGCCGTTCCTGAACTCGTGGTCACCAACGATCAGCTTGGGCCGGTCGTCGACACGTCTGACGAGTGGATCCAGAAACGAACGGGCATTCAGCAACGACGCTATATCGATCGAGAGGGCGGCAGTGTAGAGCTTGCTGCCCCCGCCGTTCGCGACGCACTCGAGATGGCAGGGGTCGATGCCTCGCAGATCGACGCGGTCATTTGTGCGTCGTTGAGCCCGGATATCGATTCGCCCGGAAACAGTTCGCTACTTCATGCGCAGCTCGGGATTGAGCCCCGGTTCGCTTTCGACGTGCGCAACCAGTGTTCGGGGTTCATCTACAGCCTCGTCACTGCCGATCAGCTCATCCGCGGCGGTGCCGCGCGCCACGTCCTGGTGCTCGGCAGCGAGATCCACTCCGCAGGACTCGATTACAACGGCGCCCGTGGGCGTGACGTAACGGTGCTCTTCGGTGATGGCGCCGGCGCCGTAGTCGTCGGACCGAGCGATGACGATGAGCACGGCCTGTTGGGATTCACCCTGGGCGCGGACGGGCAGCATGCGGAGCGCCTGTGTGTCATCGGTCCGTCGCACCGGGATATGCCGCGTTTGCGCGAGGACAACCTGCCGCCCCAGAGCGACTACGTCTATCCGAAGATGGCAGGACGTTACGTCTTCAAGCACGCGGTTCAGCGAATGGTCGAGGCGGTGCGCGAGGTGACGTCGCGCGAGGGGCTGACACCCGCCGACGTCGACATTTACCTGCCGCATCAGGCGAATCTGCGAATCAATCAGTTTGTCGCGTTAGAGCTCGAGCTGCGCGAGGACCAGGTGGTCAACAACATCGAGAGCTACGCAAACACGACAGCCGCTACGATTCCCATTCTTCTGACCGAGTCAGCGAAGCAGGGACGTGTAAGCCGAGGGGACCTTGTCTGTATGGTCGCATTCGGCGCTGGTTTCACGTGGGGCGCTGCGCTGCTGCGCTGGTGATCGGTGCGGGCAGCAGCTCGGGTTTCGAGGCGGTTGTTCGTTGATTGATCTCGGCGTTCAGGTCGGCGCTTTGTCTCTATGCTCCCCGGTTATCGCGGCGTCCGGCACGTTCGGCTACGGACTCGAATACGACGGCCTGGTGGATTGGGGACTCGTTGGTGCGGTCTGCGTGAAAGGACTGTCGGTCGAGCCGTGGCAGGGGCATCCTGCGCCGAGGATGGTCGAGACGCCGGGTGGAATGCTCAACGCGATCGGCCTGCAGAACGTCGGCGTCGAAGCGTTCGTGCACGACAAATTGCCGGCTTTGCGGGAACTTCGCAGTCTTGGCCCGCGAATTGTCGCGAACTGTTGGGGCGACCAGCCGGATGAGTACGTTGCCGTCGCGGAACAGCTCAGCGAGCACGAGGGGATCGACGCGCTCGAGCTCAATATAGCGTGCCCGAACAAGCGCGACTGGGGCTGTATCCCGGCGGCCGATCCCGCTCGGGCTGCGGCGATCGTCGAGCAAGTTCGGCCGCGCACGAATCTGCCATTGTGGGTAAAGCTCACTCCTAACGTTACGGATGTGGCTGCCGTCGCGCGGGCTGTCGCCGGCGCGGGCGCCGATGCGATCTCGCTGGTCAACACGCTCAAGGCGATGGCGATAGACGCTCGGACTCGCCGACCTTTGCTGACCAACGTCACGGGAGGGTTATCCGGCCCCGCCATCAAACCGGTGGCCCTGTTCATGACCTGGGATGTAGTGCGTGCGGTCGACATCCCCGTTGTGGGTGGCGGTGGGATCGCTTCCGGCGAAGATGCCGCTGAGTTCCTCGAGATCGGCGCTGCCGCCGTACAGGTCGGGACGGCAAACCTTTACGATCCCGCGGCACCCTCACGGATTGCCGAAGAGCTCGGGGATTTCTGCGAGTCGATCGGTGAGACCCGGGTGGCGGCTCTGACCGGAACGTTCACGCCTGAGCCGGCCTGAAGAAGCGCTCGAAGGTCGGGTTCTGCGCGAGCGTAGTGATCCAGCGCCAGGGCATCAGAGGCCATATCAATCGACGCAGTCGCCGTTCTGGTCACGTTCCAGCGGTCCGCGCACGGCCCTGACCGCGTACAGTGTGGATTTTTCGCGTCCGCGGACATCGCCGTACCCGTACCCGACAGCCCATGCGCTGTTGCCGAGGCTGGCATCGAAGCTGGTGCTGGACCAGTGGAAGGCCGGCTCTACGCACGAGCACTCGTTGTCGAGCAACCCGCAGGTATTGCACTCTATGTTGAACCCGGCCGTGTTGAGATTCGGCTGGGAACGCCCGTAGTCGATGAGTGCCTGAAGTTCCTTCACATTCGGGACGCGCCAGTCGCGATGCCCTGCAAAGCCGCATGCGCCCCCGGGCCGGTTGTCGTTGATGCTGGTACTGGAGCAATCGCGCCCCTGCGGGTCCGCGTCGAGACAATCGACGGTGTTGTTCTGCTCGCAACGATTGTTCAGATAAAACACCCAGTCCCAGATCGTGAGCGAACCCCCGCCGGACCACGTGTATTTGAGCTTCTTGTCGTGAAGAACATCGTTGTCGTCGGTCTTCTTCTCCCACACGAGACAGGTCAGGGTATCGAGGATCGTGCCGTCCGTCCGGATTTCGAACGCAGGCACCGAATCGGACGTGCGGCCGCACTGCAGCGCGCCGTCGTCGGCGACGGTGCGGTTGGGCTTCTGGTACCGATCCGCCGAGAAACGCTGTGTCTGCCCGCTGACCGGCAACTTCGCGAACTCATTGTCGCAAGTGACAGTCTCGCCGAGGGTGCTGCTGGTTGTCACCGGACCGCTCGTCGGTGTTGTCGAGGACGTCGTGGAGCTGCTCGTGCCGACTGCGCCTGTATCCACGCTTGTCGGACGCCTTGAGTAGACGTTCCCTGTATTGCACCCGCGCGCCGAAGGACACAGCCCGGTCGCACACTGCAGGACCTCGAGGGCATCGGAGGCGCTGGGTGTGTCCGATGCCGCGTCGCACAGGTCCAGCTCGTCGTCACCGCACTCGGGGCCCGGTGTGACGGTTCCCTGACAGGCAGGGGTGTCTGAGATGTCGACCGGTCCGCGCACGGCTCGAGCCGGTCTCAGGCTTCTCTTCTCTCGGCCGCGTACATCACCGAAGCGAAACCCTACGGCCCAGGCGCTGGTGACCTGAGCCTCGAAGGTCGTGGAGGACCAATGCAGAAGGTCCTCCGTGCAACTGCACTCCTCGACGCTGCAGCTGCCGGAGCAATCGGTGTCGAACTCGGCGCGAACGTTCGGACCGTTCTCGCCGTAGTCGAGGATCATCATCAGTTCTTTTACGTTCGGTATCCGCCAGTCCGAGTGGCCGGCGAATCCGCACAGGCCGCCGTTGTGTTGTACGCAGTCCGAATTGGTCTCGCAGGGGACCACGTGGGTCGCGGCTTTCGCCGTGCATGCGCCTGCCTCGCAGTTGCTCCCGCTGTCGAGAATTCTGCAATCAGCGTTCGAGCTGCATTGTGTCGGCGGAACCCCCGTACACGCTGAATTCTCGCAAACGGTACCGGCATCGAGCCGGAAGCCCGTGCAATCGGCGTTGTCGGCGCACCTGACGTACTCGTCGAGTGAGCAGGTTCTGTTGAGCGATTCGACGAAGTCCCAGATCGTCAGTTCGATTGTATCGGACCATGCATAAAGATCTCCGACATCGTGGAGGCTGTCATCGCGGGATTTCTTCTCCCAGATCAGGTTCGCCACGCAATCACTGACAGTGCCGTCCCCGTTATCGACGAAATTGAACTGCGCGCCGACCTGCTGAGCGCCGTCGTCGTTGATCTGTCGAGGCGCCTCTCTGTTGTTTGCCTGCTGGGCATCGACCTGCCCGGTCTGCGGCAGTATCGAGTCGGTGGGGTCGGCCAGTGCCTTCGGCGGCACGAAATCCAGAGCGCCACCCGAAGTGCACGAACACGCCGGGGATAGAGTTGCGCATTGCAGTGTCTGCAACGCGTCCGTAACCGACAGCCCGGCCGAACAATAGTCGATGCCGGTTTGCGCCAGCGCTGGCCGGGGCGCAGCGAATGCGAGGATGCCGCACAGCGCGGCCGGGATTAAGGTCGCCAGGGACGACTGCAGCGCCGTCGTCCGGGCCCGGGAAAAAAACGCCCGGAAGAGGGGGAGTCGGGAAAGGGGGAAAGCGTCGTGCCCTTCTGTTTCAGCCGAGCTTGCTGGCCGGGTTGGCCCCATATCGGGGAACGGCGGAAACGCGCCGATGCGGGAGGGGGCGTTTCCATAGGACCGCCGGAGACGGGGATTCATCCGTAGTATTATGGCGACTCCGCTGCCTGCCTGCGACCGACCCCGCAGATAGCCGATCATCCCCGACCGGGGGCGAAATGCAGCAGACGCCATTGACTTTGCAATACGACTACCCTACGCTGCCGGGCTGCGCTTCTCTACCCTTTTTCGAGGAGGTCCCATTGAGAGAGTTCAAGGTCGGCGAGAAGGTCGTTTATCCCGCACACGGCGTCGGTGTTATCGAGGACGTGCAGGCGCGAAGCCTTTCAGGGCTCGAGCAGAAGTTCTACACGCTGCGGATCATCGACACCGAAATGAAGATCATGATTCCAACCGCGAAGGCCGAGTCCGTGGGGCTCAGGCGGGTCATCGGGAAGGACATGGTGTCGAAGGTCTACAAGGTTCTGCGGGAGAAGCGTGTTCGCGTCGATCAGGCGACGTGGAATCGTCGCTACCGGGAGTACACGGAGAAGATCAAGACCGGCTCGGTGCTCGAGATCGCCGCCGTACTGCGTGACCTCTTCATGCTCAAGGGCGACAAGGAGCTCTCGTTCGGCGAACGGAAGATGCTCGATACCGCCCGCAACCTGCTGGTCAAGGAGCTCGCGATCGCGAAGTCGAACAGCGAGGAAAAGATCATGGAGGAGCTGAAGACGATCTTCGGCCACTAGATCCGTAATGACCCGCGGCTCAGGCCGCGTCACGAAACAGGGCCGGGCGCGATGCGCGCTCGGCCCTTTTTCATATGCAGTCTTCGACGGCTAAATTCGATACGTGAGCGTAGCACTACTCATACCGGCAGCCGGGTCGGGGCAACGGCTCGGTCTCTCCGTGCCTAAAGCTGTGGCGGATATCGCAGGGCGATCCCTGCTGGCGCGAACGATCGACGGGTTCCGCGGAACCCGCGGGCTGACCGAGGTTGTTGTCGCGGTACCATCGGATTCGGCCGAACTGTTCGAACGCGTGCTTTCTGATGTACGACTCGAGGGCTGCGCCGTACGAACGGTAGTGGGGGGTGCGACACGCCAGGATTCGGTTCGCCTGGCGCTCGCCGCTGTGGGGCCGGCGATCAGGCTCGTAGCGATTCACGATGCTGCGCGCCCGCTTGCCGGTCGTCCCATGCTGGAGGCCGTGCTGGCGGCTGCGGAGCGCGACGGTGCCGCGACTGTCGTGAGCCGGCCTGCGGACTCGGTGCGGGAGATTGAACATCCGAGCGGGCAGGTTTCAAAAGCCGTGGACCGCGAGCGGCTCAGGCTGGTCGGCACCCCTCAGGCCTTTCAACGTGAACTGCTCGCCCGTGCACATGAGCGTGGCTATCGGGAAAAAATCGAAGTCACCGACGATGCTTCCCTTGTGGAGCATTGCGAGGGAGCGAAAGTCTCGCTTGTGGAGAGGGATGAGCTCAACCTGAAAGTCACCCGGCCGGATGACCTCGATCTGGTGAGGCTTATCTTCGCGGATCTTTCGAAGAGAGGATCGCGTCGTTGAGGCTCCCCGAGCGCAGGGGACGCTCGGAAATTTCGACCTCTGGAAACCCCGCCTGCTGAACCGCGCGCGCGATTCGGTCGCACAGCCCGCTGTCTCCCGTCAATCGCGGTAATTCGTCAGCAGAGATCTCGACGCGAGCGCCGCCCTCGAGGTGTCGAACTCGTATTTCCCGGAAGCCCAGTTGGTGCAGTCCTCGTTCGGCTGCCGCAACACGCGCAAGGCGTTCCGGGGTGATTCGCGTCCCGTAAGGGAATCGAGAAGAGAGGCACGGGGACGCCGGGCGATCCGCAGTGGGCAGGCCGTACCCCGCAGAGAGTTCGCGCACCGCGGCCTTGTCGAGCTCGGCCTCAACCAGCGGGTGACGGACACCGAGCTCACCGGCTGCGATCAGTCCGGGCCGGTAGTCTCCGAGATCGTCGGTGTTCACGCCGTCGACGACCGAATCGATCCCGTGCGCGCGAGCGCGATCGAAGCACAGCGGATAGAGGGTCTGCTTGCACAGGTAGCAACGGTTGGCCGGGTTTTCCGCGTAGCCCGGCGTCTCCAGTTCGTTCACCGCAATGACTTCGTGAATCGCGCCGAACGACAGCGCGAGTCTCTTCGCCTCCGCGATTTCCTCGTCGGTGTTGGTCGGAGAGTCTGTCGTGACCGCAACGTGTTCGAGCCCTTCGATATCGGTCACCACGCGCAGGAGGAATGTGGAGTCGACGCCACCGGAGTATGCGACGACGACACGGCGCATCTCGCGCAGGATCGACTTCAACCGGATCAGGCGAGGATCGTCCACGTCAGGATGGCTCCTCGGCGAAGACCGGTGTCGACAGGTAACGCTGGCCGCTGTCGCAGAAGATCACGATCACGGTGCCCTCCGGGCCGAACTCGGCCGCTACACGGAGCGCCGCAACGCAGTTGGCACCGGAAGAGATTCCGACCAGCAAGCCCTCTTCGCGAGCGAGCCGGCGTGTCATCTCGATCGCCTCGTCATCGTCCACCGCAATGACGCGATCAATGACGTCTTCGTCGAGTACGTCAGGCACGAATCCCGGGCCGATCCCCTGGAGAGCGTGGTACCCGGGCTCGCCACCGGACAGCACACTGGACGCGGCGGGCTCGACCGCGATGATCTCGGTCTCCGGCCGCTCGGTCTTGAGCACATCTCCGACGCCCGTGATCGTTCCGCCCGTGCCTACACCCGCGACGAACGCGTCGAGCCGCGGGCACTGCCGCAGGATCTCCACCGCGGTGCTGCGACGATGCGCCTCAGGGTTCGCCGGATTGGAGAACTGTTGTGGCATGAAATAGTCAGAGTTTTCCTCGAGGATCTCCTCGGCCTTCCGCACCGCCTCGTGCATGCCCTTGCTGTCCGGAGTCAGCACGAGCTCCGCGCCGTATGCGCGCAGCATCGAACGCCTTTCCACACTCATCGTGTCCGGCATTGTGAGGATCAGCCGATACCCGCGCGCCGCAGCCACCAGAGCGAGTCCGATCCCCGTGTTTCCACTTGTCGGCTCGATGATGGTGTCACCGGGTTTGAGACGTCCGGCAGCCTCCGCCGCCTCGATCATGGACAGACAGATTCGGTCCTTCACGCTGCCACCCGGGTTCAGCGATTCGAGTTTGGCTTGAATGACGGCGCTGCCGCTCGGGACGACACGTTCGAGCCGAACAAGCGGTGTATTCCCGATCAGGTCGAGCGGGTCGGAGGCAACTTGAGAGGCGAGGGGCATGGCAAAACCGGAAACACCGGAAAATTACTATAAAAATCGGCTTTCCTGATGTCAACGCGGGCTGTCCCCGAGTTTGACCCGGGAGAGTGCGAATTTGCACGCGCCAGGGACGTCAAAGGTCGGGTACGCGGCCGGCCGATCTGCCGGGCGTTTATTGATCTCGGCTGCCGACTGCTTAATGTATCCACTCACCGACAACGGACCGTACCGTCCGGGCCGCACTCGAAGGAGGCTGACTCGATGTCCGCAGAAGAAGAAGAGAAGGATACCGGGTTTCGGATCAAAGACCGCCGCCGCTTTACGGAGTCGGGAGACCCTCGCGGGGACGAGGACGAGAGCGAAAGCCACGCGGAATCCGAGGAATCGGCCGCTCAGCACGCCGCGCAAGAGGCGGCAGAGAGCCGGCCTTCGCAAAGCATGGGGGCAGAGGAAATCGGACCCGGCTCGGGAACTGGCGGACCGGACAATGGGCCGGGAGCGGAGCCAGGATCGGGAGCCGAGCAGACCGGGATCACTTTCCTCGGGTTCATCAACGGCTTTGCCCTGCAGGCACTGATGGCTCTGGGCCTGATCCCCGACGCGGCGTCGGGCGTTATCCGTCAGGATCTGGCCGAGGCCTGCGCAATGATCGACATCATCGCGATGCTCCGTGAGAAGACGGCAGGGAACCTGAGTGAAGAAGAAGACCGCATGATGGAGGAGATGCTGTACGACCTCCGCATGCATTACGTCCGCGGTATTCGCGGAGAGACTGGATCGCAGGGAGAAGAGTAGACAATGACTGAATCGCACGAGCCGGATGTGACCGGCAAGGCCGAAGGGAGCGGTGCCGGGAAGGCCCCCGTCATGACGCCTGCAAGGTCGGTCCTCATGACCGCGCTCATTACCGGCGCGATCATCGGTGTCGGCATCACGATGGCTACGGATCGCCAGGGAAGTGCCCGGGCCGTCGAGTCGAGTTCCCCTGTCGTATTGCCGGTGTCCACCGGCGGCAGCCTCGTTCAGCTCCCCGACTTCACGGCGCTGGTCGATGCCGTGAGCCCGTCGATCGTGAACATTTCGACGGTCTCCGAAGAGCGTGATGACCTTCACGGACGCCGCGGCGGCAACGATCCGTTCGAGTTCTTCTTTCGCCAGCCGGGACCGAGACGCAGCCTCGGCTCAGGGTTCGTCTTCGATGAGGAAGGCTATGTAATCACCAACCATCACGTCGTGGACGACGCGACGAAGATTGTTGTTCGGCTCGAGTCGGAAAAGGAATACGAGGCCGAGGTCGTCGGAACCGATCCGAAGACGGACATCGCTGTGATCAAGATACTCGATGTCGAGGACCCTGAGGAGCTGGTCCCCGTCCCGCTCGGTGACTCGGAAGATCTCAAGGTCGGGGAGTGGGTGCTCGCGATCGGAAACCCGTTCGGGCTCGACCACTCGGTGACAGCCGGGATCGTGTCGGCGAAGGGGCGACGTATCAATCGTCCCGACCGATCTCCGTACGACGATTTCATCCAGACCGATGCGGCGATCAATCCCGGCAATTCGGGAGGGCCCCTGGTCAACCTCGCCGGTCAGGTCGTCGGGATCAACTCTGCGATCTTCTCACGGTCGGGCGGAAATATCGGCATCGGTTTCGCGATACCCATCGACATGGTGCGCAACATCGTGCCGCAGCTCAAAGAGTACGGAAGCGTCACACGTGGCTGGCTCGGGGTGATGATCCAGCCGGTTGACGAGGACATTGCTCGATCGCTCGACCTGGAGGCGCCGGGCGGCGCGCTGGTGGCACGTGTCTTCCCGGACAGCCCGGCGCAGAGGGCAGGGATCGAGCTTGGTGACGTGATCGTGAAGTTCGACGGACGCGATGTTCCGGACTCTGCCGATCTGCCGGCCATCGTCGCTGACACGCCTGTGGGCAAGACGGTGACGGTGGTTGTCGTGCGCGGGGGCAAGAAGAAGAAGCTCGAGGTGACCGTAGCCAAACTCGAGGACGGCGGCGGCGGAGCCGAGCCGGTCAAGGCTGATGAGCTGGGTCTCTCTGTTCAGGAAATGACCGAGGATATCGCCAAAGAACTCGGCCTCGATCCGGACACGACCGGCGTTGTTGTCTCCTCGGTCACTCGTGGATCACCGGCGGCGGAGGCCGGTCTGCGAGCCGGCGATGTCATTCAGATGGTCGGCAATCAGTCGGTCTCCTCCGTGACCGCGTTCCGCGAGCAAATCGGGCAGCGCAGCGAGGACGAGAGCGTGCTCGTGCTGGTCCGTCGCGGTGACCAGACGCTGTTCAGGGTCATCAAACCCGCCGAGGAGTGAGCGAAGAGAGCACCGGACCCGAGTTTCCGCCGTCCGACGATCGTCTGCCCGGGCAGACGGGGCGTCGGCGGCGTGAACCGGGCCGGTTGCGACGCTGGCTGCGTGGCGCGCTGACCCTCGGGCTCGTCCTTACGCCGCCGCTGATGGCGGCAGCGGCGCTCGCAGGCTGGTTCCTTTACCAGGAGATCGATCGGACGCTGGAGGTCCATTTCGCAGGCCAGCGCTGGGACTTCCCGTCGAAAGTCTGGTCCGATTCGTATGCGCTTTATCCGGGGCTGACGGCCGGCGAGCGTTTCGTCCAGCGACTCGAGCGACTCGGATATCGCCGGGTCGTTGACGAACCTCGAGGTCACGGAGAGTTCCGCACTCTGCGGCTGCCTCCTGCACTCGAGCTTCATCTTCGGCCGTTCGAGTACCCCACCCACCGCGAGCCGGGCAGGCGCATCCGGCTCGAGCTCGACAGCGATCGGCGGATCGAGCGGATTCGATCCCTCGATGACGGCTCAGAGGTTCACGACGCTGCGCTTGAACCGATTCTGCTGGCCGGACTTCACGGCGACCTTCGCGAAGATCGACGCGAGATGACCCTTGATGAGGTTCCGGTCCCGCTCGTCCGAGCGGTAATCGCGGTCGAAGACCGGCGCTTCTTCCAGCACGGAGGGTTCGATCCTCGGGGCTTTGCCCGTGCGATGCTCGCGAACCTCAAGGCGATGGGCGTCCGGCAGGGTGGATCCACGCTGACCCAGCAGCTGATGAAGAACTTCTTCCTGACCGAGGATCGAACCGTGGCGCGTAAGCTGCGAGAGGCCGCGATGGCCGTCGTCGCCGAGCAGCGATTCGACAAGCGTGAGATCCTCGAGGCGTACATGAACGAGATTTATCTCGGCCAGCGTCACTCGGTCGGCGTTCACGGGATGTGGGAGGCTGCGCAGTACTACTTCGGGCGAGAACCGCGCGAGCTCTCGCTCGGGCAGATCGCGACACTCGCCGGGATGATCCGGGCGCCGAACTACTATTCGCCGCACAAGAACCCGGAGCGCGCGCTGGAGCGGCGCAATGTGGTGCTGGAGGTTCTGCGAACCACCGGCGAGATTGATGAACGGACCCTTGCTGCTGCGCGGGCCGAACCGCTGGGAGTGATCCCGCCGGCGCCTCCGCCGCCGGGCGCGTCTTACTTCATCGACGTGGTGCGCTCGGAGCTTGCCGAACGCTATTCGGCAGAGGTGCTCACTTCGCAAGGTTACGAAATTTTCACCACACTCGACCTCGAGCTTCAGCGGGCCGCCGAGCGAGCGGTGGCGCAGGGCCTCGAGCGCCTCGAGCGCGACTACGCGAGCCTGACAGCCGGCGATGGCGATTCGGATCGCCCTCGACCGCGACTCGAAGCGGCGTTGATCTCCCTCAATCCGCGCACCGGCGAGATCGTCTCGATGGTGGGCGGGCGCAGCTATCGCGAGAGTCAGTACAACCGGGTCCTCGAGGCGCGGCGTCAGCCGGGCTCGGTCTTCAAGCCGATCGTGTTTCTGGCGGCGATCGGCAGCGAACGGACGGGGGCGGTGCATTACGGGCCCATGACCTTCGTCGAGGATGAGCCGTTCGAATGGGAATACGACGGACGTGTATGGGCGCCGCAGAACTATGAGCGCGAGTTTTACGGACGCGTTACGATCGCCGATGCGCTGGCGATGTCGCTCAACGTCGCCACGGCGCGCGTCGCCCGTGATGTGGGCATAGGCGCCGTTCGGGACATGGCGGTGCGGTTAGGCGTCGATGAGCAGTTGCCTGCGTACCCGGCGATCGCGCTGGGCGGATGGGAAGTTTCGCCTCTCGAGGTTGCTCGGGTCTACTCCGTCTTTGCGAATGCAGGGCTTGCGACCGAAGCGATCGCAGTCTCGAAGGTCGTCGACCGTTCGGGTTGGACCGTGGAGGGACACCCGGTCGAGATCCACCGACGAATTCCGGCAAGCGACGCCTTCCTCGTGACGAGCCTGTTGGAGGGGGTCGTCGCTCGCGGAACGGCACGAAAGCTGCGCGCCCTCGGTTTCCAGCGACCGGCGGCGGGCAAGACCGGGACTACCAACGACAATAACGACGCCTGGTTCGCAGGTTACACGCCGGAACTGCTTACCGTGGTCTGGGTCGGCTTCGATCGTGACGCGCACCTCGGCCTGACCGGGTCGAGCGCGGCGCTCCCGATCTGGGCTCAGTTCATGCGCGAGGCACTGGCGGGTCGCCCCGAGAGCCGATTTACCGTGCCTCGCGGCGTCGTCCTCGCGGATGTCGACCCGGCAAGCGGGGGACTGGCCGTCGCCGGTTGCCGCCACGTCGCGCGACAGGCATTTCTTGAGGGCGAGGCGCCTGAACACAACTGTGATTTGCACGGCCCCTGAGTGGTGGGCGCAAATCGGGAACTCGGGCTGAAATGCACGTCACCGGAAACTCACCTCACGACAACCGGCTGCAGGGCGTGGCACGCCGTCACCGGTCGGCAGCACGCGCATCGTCGCTGGCCGCGTCGTGCGTGGCGCTGTGTATTGCCGCTGCGGGTTGCGGAGCACCGGCGCAGCGTCCGCTCCCCGAACCACCCGTGCTCGAGGCGCCGGGCCCCTTGAGATCGGAAGAGCGTCGTGTAGGGAAAGAGTGTAACGGTCAGTGTAGATCTCGGTGGTCGCCGTATCATTAAAAAGGG
>CAXQPB010000042.1:0-6032 GCA_964225545.1 Candidatus Nitrosopumilus sp.
CGTCGCCGGCGAGCGCCTCGCGCAGAACCCGGACGATCGGAATGCCGCCGCCGACACTTGCCTCGAAGCCGAGGGCCACGCCCTGGCGTTCCGCAGCGGCAGCCAGCTCCGGTCCGTGCTCGGAGAGAAGCGCCTTGTTCGCGGTCACCACGCTCTTGCCCGCGGCGATCGCCTCGAGCAGGAAGGTCTTCGCAGGCTCGATGCCGCCGACCAGCTCGACCACAACATCGACCTCGGGGTCGGCGATCAGCGCGCGCGCGTCGTCGATAAGGACCCCATCCGCCAGCGCGACTCCCCGGTCGGTCTCGGTGTCGAGATCCGCCACCCGAACCAGCTCCCGATCGCCGCCGAGCCGATCTGCGATCGACGCCGCATGCTCGCTGAGAATACGAACCACCCCGGTTCCGATCGTTCCGAAACCGATCACCCCGACGCCGACTTTCCCGCTTCTCGTCTTCACCGAGGCCACCTAATCGCCCGTCTTGTCCATTGTCGCCGCAGGCCCGCCGGCGAGGGCCTTTCTGATACCGCGAGCGGCCTGTCGGCTCCTGTGCTCGTTCTCGATCAACGAGAACCGGACGTACTCATCGCCGTAGGGCCCGAATCCGATCCCCGGCGAAACGGCGACCTTGGCCTCTGAAAGCAGGAACTTCGAGAACTCCATCGAGCCCATCCCGGCGTAGCCGTCAGGGATCTTCGCCCAAACGAACATCGTCGCTCGGGGAACCTCGACCGGCCACCCCGCGCGCTCGAGCCCTCGGCAAAGGACGTCGCGCCGGACGCGGTACATATCGCGGATCTCGCCGACGCATTCCTGCGGGCCTTTGAGCGCACGGATGCCGGCGATCTGTATCGGCGTGAACATGCCGTAGTCGTAGTAGGACTTCAGCCGCGCCAGAGCCGCGACCATCTCAGGGTTTCCGCAGACGAAACCGATTCTCCATCCCGGCATGTTGTAGGCTTTGGAGAGCGTGTAGCACTCGACGCCGACCTCTCTGGCGCCGGGAACCTGCAGAAAACTCGGAGCCTCGTACTCGTCAAAACACAGGTCTGCGTAAGCCAGATCGTGTATGACCATGAGATCGTGCTCTCGCGCCAGCTAGACGATCCGCTCGAAGAAAGAAAGGTCGACCACCTGCGTCGTCGGGTTCGACGGGAAGTTGATGATCAGCATCTTCGGCTTCGGCCAGGTTTCCTGGATCGCAGTCTCGATGCTGGCGAGAAAGTCCTCTCCGGGCACCAGCGGGACGTGATGAAGATCTCCGCCGGCGATGATCACGGAGTACTGGTGGATCGGATACGTGGGGGATGGACAGAGCACCACATCCCCCGGCCCGATCACGGCCAGCACGAGGTGCCCGAGTCCCTCTTTGGACCCCATGGTACAGATGATCTCGGAGTCCGCGTCGAGATCGACATCGTAGCGACGCCGGTACCAGTCCCCGATCGCCACGCGAAGTTTGTAGATCCCCCGTGAAACCGAGTAGCGGTGATTCGGCGCCTTCCCCATGGCCTCGACCGCGCTGTTCACGATGTGATCGGGCGTCGCCTGATCGGGGTTGCCGAGTCCGAAATCGATGATGTCTTCGCCGCGCTTGCGGGCGGCCTGCTTGAGGTCGTTGACCTCGTTGAAGACGTACGGGGGGAGCCTCTGGATGCGGGCAAACTCGCGACTCACAACGTCCCCTCACTCTGCGTCATCTCGGCATTGTACAGGGCATCGGCCCGGTAGGAAGAACGCACGAGCGGCCCCGAAGCGACCTCGGTAAACCCGAGCTGTCGAGCCTCCTCGGCGATCTCATCGAACTCCGCAGGCTCGTAGTAGCGATCGACAGCAAGCTGCTCGCGGGTCGGCCTGAGATACTGGCCCACGGTCAGCAGCTCGCAGCCTGTCGCGCGTACGTCAGCCATGGCGCGGCTGAGCTCGGCACGGGTCTCGCCGAGCCCGACCATGAACCCCGTCTTGACCAGCGTCCGCCCCGCCGCCGGGCCGTTACCGGCCTCCTCCAGCCGCCGCGCGCAGGCTGCCGCAACTTCGAGCACGCCGAGCGAGCGTTCGTACTGCGCACGCCCGCGCACGCTCGGCGTCAGCCGCTCCACGGTCTCGACATTATGAGCGAAAACATCGGGCGCGGCGTCGATGACACGTTCGATCAACGCGCCGGTTCCGCTGAAATCCGGGGTCAGTACTTCGACGCCGACCCCGTCGATACGACGCCGCAACGCTTCGATCGTGTCCGCAAAGTGCCCGGCTCCCTCGTCCTCGAGGTCGTCGCGGGCGACCGAGGTGACGACGACGTAGCGCAATCCCATATCCGAGGCAGCCTCGGCCACGCGGCCGGGCTCGAGCGGATCCACGGCAACGCCGCGGCCGGTTTCTACCGAGCAGAAACCGCAACGGCGGGTGCAGCGCTCGCCGAGGAGCATGAACGTGGCGGTGCCGCGTCCGAAGCATTCGCCAAGGTTCGGGCAGCGGGCCTCCTCACAGACGGTGACGAGGCGCCCGCGGCGCAGGCGGCGCTTGAGATCATCGCCGACGGACAGGAGTCCGGCGGGGTTCGCGACCCATTCGGGCAGTCTTTGTACGGCTCGGTCCACGGTAAAAAAGCTATCCTTTATCGCCCCGACGTGGCGGTCGCGCAAGCCGGGCGGCGGCTCCGGCCGGGCCGGATATTGATCAGCCCACCTCCGCAAGACGGAGCGTTTCGCCCCAGCGCCGTTCGACCGTGCGTTTCAGCTCGCCGGACTCCGGCAGGCGCAGCTGCGGGTCGTGCGTCATCCACGCGTCCGCCTCGGCCCGGGCAAGCTCGAGCAACTCTGCGTCCCGCACCAGGTTGGCCGCCCGGAAGGCCGGCACCCCGGCCTGCCGGGTTCCGAGATACTCGCCCGGCCCGCGCAGCCGCAGGTCGGCCTCAGCGATTTCGAACCCGTCACAGGTCTGCTCCATCACACGCAGGCGTTCCATCGACTCGGGGCTCCGGCGGCTGTCCGTGACCAGACAGCAGTAGGCGTCGCCGCCGCCGCGCCCTACCCGCCCGCGGAGCTGATGGAGCTGGGCGAGGCCGAATCGGTCCGCATGCTCGATGACCATGATCGACGCGTTGGGAACATCGATCCCGACCTCAATCACCGTAGTCGCGACCAGGCAGTGAAGATCCCCCGCCTTGAATCGGCGCATGACGGCGTCTTTCTCGTCGGCACGCATCCGTCCGTGCACCAGGCCGACCTTGAAATCGCGGAACGGGCCGCGCTGGAGTTCGTCGGCCATCGTGGTCGCATCGGCGAGTTCGATCTTGTCCGACTCCTCGACCAGCGGATAGACGATATAACACTGACGGCCCTCGGCCATCGCTGCTGCCATCCGCTCGTGGAGCTTCTCCCTCTTGTTCAGATCGATCACACGAGTCGTGACGGGTTGCCGACCGGGGGGAAGCTCGTCGAGCGCGGATACGTCGATATCACCGTAGAGCGTCAGTGACAGCGTGCGCGGGATCGGCGTTGCCGTGAGCAGCAGCGTGTCGGCATCCGCACCGCGCAGCGCCGCACGCTGCCTGACCCCGAAGCGATGCTGTTCGTCGACAATCGCAAGTCCCAGAGCGCGGAAGACCGTCGAATCCTGCACTAGGGCGTGTGTGCCGACGACGATGTCGATCGCGCCGGCTCCCAGCCATTCCCGCACACGCCTCTGCTCCCCTGCACGCATATTTCCGGTGAGCGGCTCACAAACGATCTTGCGCGCCGCCGCCCACTCTCGCATGGTCTCGAAATGCTGTTCGGCGAGCAGCTCGGTCGGCGCCATGACGGCAACCTGTCGACCCGCTGCGACCGCCTGCAAAGCGGCGGCGAAGGCGACCACGGTTTTTCCGCTGCCGACATCGCCATGGACGAGTCGGTTCATCGGCACGGGCCTCGCCATGTCCGCGGAGATCTCGGCAATCACGCGGCGCTGCGCACCGGTCGGCTCGAAGGGCAAGCCTTGAAGAAATCCGTCGAGAATCTCCGGGGCTGCCGGCATCGCGAGGCCGGTTTCGCGCATCCGGGCCGCGCGCCGCAGACGCATGCCGATCTGCAGGGCGAACAGCTCTTCGAGGATCAGCGTGCGGTGAGCAGCGGTGCCGAACTCGGCAAGCTCGTCAACGTCGACGTGGGTCGGCGGCGCGTGAACGAATCGCAGCGCTTCACCGATCTCCATCAGCCCGAGCCGGTCACGGACCGTAGCGGGCATCACGCTGCGGGCAGCCGAAGCCGCACCGGACACGGCACGCTCGACCACATCGCGCATTGCCGCAAGAGGGAGGTCGCCCGGCTTGGTATAGACCGGCATGATCTTCGCCAATGCGTCAGCGTCTGGCTCCTCGCCGATCGCCTCGATCTCGGGGTGGACGATCTGCAGTCCGCCACGGCGGCCCGCCTCGACTCTTCCGTGGGCCAGCCAGCGTTGTGCACCTGCGAGCTTTTTCTTGAAGAACGGAGCCTGGTGGAACCAGACAAGCCTCAGACGATGACCGTCATCGACCAGCTGGGCTTCAAGCATGGAGCGGCCACGTCCGCGCATGCGCACTTCACGAAGCGCGCCGACGCTGCCCACGTAGGTCCCCTCCTCTCCCGGCCGCGCGGCCGAGACCGAGATGACCCGCCTGCGATCCTCGTAGCGGAACGGGAGATGGAAGATCAGGTCCTCGATCGTCGCCAGACCGGCTTTCTCGAGCATCTCGGCCCGACGCGGGCCGACGCCCTTGACGAACTGGACCGGATCACCGAGGTTCACGAGCCGGCGTCACTCCCAAGCGTCGGAATGCAGGTCCTGCAGCGCACGAACCGCAGGCTCTGAGCCGCCGAGCAGCGCTACCCCTTCGGATGCAGCGAGCGCGGCAGCTGCGGTGGTGAAATACGGAACACCCGATTCGAGGGCCGCTCGACGAAGCGAGAACGAGTCCTCGATGCTCTCCGGCGTCCCGACGGTGTTGAACACTGCCGTGACCGAACCCGACCGAATCGCGTCAACCGTGTGCGGCGAGCCCTCGCGGACCTTGTTCACCTCTTCGCAGGTGATGCCGCACGAGCGCAGAAAGTCCGCTGTGCCTCGCGTACCCAGCAGCTGAATTCCGGCACCCACCAGTTTGCGAGCGACATCCTCGAGCGCGGACCGGTCCTCTGCACGCATGCTTACCAGCACGGTGCCTTTGTCGGGCAGGCGATTGCCGGCGGCCACCTCGGCCTTCGCGAAGGCGATTCCGAACCGCGGATCGATTCCCATCACCTCGCCGGTCGACTTCATCTCGGGGCCGAGAAGCGTATCCACGCCCGGGAACTTGATGAACGGGAAGACCGCTTCCTTGACCGACATGAACCGGGGCACGATCTCCGTCGTAAATCCGAGTGACGCGAGACTCTCGCCGGCCATCACACGTGCAGCGAGCTTCGCGAGCGGTGCGCCGATCGCCTTCGATACGAAGGGTACGGTCCGTGACGCGCGCGGGTTGACCTCAATCACGTAGACCTGGTGATCGGCCACCGCGAACTGGACATTCATCAGACCGCGGACACCGAGCTCGAGCGCCAGCCCCCGGCAGTGCTCGCGAATCTGATTGAGCGGCGCCTCGCCCAGCGACCAGGGCGGCAGCGCGCAGGCGCTGTCACCGGAGTGCACGCCCGCCATCTCGATATGCTCCATGATCCCGCCGATCACCACATCCACGCCGTCGCAGATCACATCGACGTCGACCTCGACCGCCTTGTCGAGGAACTTGTCGATCAGGACCGGGTGTTCAGGCGAGCTCTTGATCGCGTTTTCCATGTAGCTGCGAAGACGCCCGGTCTCGCGCACAATCTCCATCGCCCTGCCGCCGAGGACATACGACGGGCGGACCAGGACCGGCAGCCCCAGCCGCTCGACCACACCCTCCGCCTCGCTGACGGTCCGCGCCGTACCGCCGGGCGGCTGCGCGATGCCGAGTCGAGCGAGGACCTCCGCGAAGCGCTCGCGGGCCTCGGCGCGATCGATGGCCGCCGGCGGGGTGGCGATGATCGGC
>CAXQPB010000043.1:0-24130 GCA_964225545.1 Candidatus Nitrosopumilus sp.
CACTCTTTCCCTACACGACGCTCTTCCGATCTCTGGTCCAGTACAACCCGATCTACGCGTACTTCGACATGAACGAGCGCCAGGTGCTCACGATGCTCGATGCGACGGACAACGATCGCAATCACGACGCGGAGTCGATGGACGCGCTGCGAAAGATCACCGTAGAGATCGGGCGCTCGAACGACGAGGGGTATCCGATCAGCGGCAACCTCGATTACGTCGACCTCTACGTCGACGCGAGCACCGGCACCTACCTTTTGCGGGCGGTCTTCGACAACCCCGCACCATTCGCATTGCTTCCCGGTCTCTTCGTGCGTGCCAGGATCGCCGGCGAGACGCAGCCCGACGCTCTCCTCGTTCCCGATCGCGCACTCGGGTCGGACCAGAGCGGCAAGTACCTGCTGGTCGTCGACGAGAACGATGTCGCTCAGTACAAGCAGGTACGGATCGGCGAACTCGTCGGGCCGTTCCGGGTCATCGACAGCGGCCTTGATGAGAACGACAGGGTCATCGTGAACGGACTGCTGCAGACTCGGCCGGGCGCGCGCGTCGTTCCCAACCTCGTCTCGCTGGACGCGAACTGAGCGGACGATGTCGCGTTTCTTCATCGAGCGACCGATCTTCGCCACGGTACTCGCGATCGTCATCATGATCGCCGGCAGCGTCACTGTGGCCACACTGCCCGTTGCGCAGTATCCCGACATCACTCCGCCGACGGTCGAAGTCACGGCCACCTATCCCGGCGCCAACGCGGCTGTCGTCGCAGAGACCGTCGCCGCGCCCATCGAGCAGGAAGTCAACGGCGTCGAGAACATGATCTACATGTCGTCGACCTCGACGAATGACGGACGCTACACGCTGACCGTCACATTCGATATCGGAACCGATCTCGATATGGCATCGGTACTGGTCCAGAACCGGGTCGCGATCGCCCAGGCCAAGCTGCCCGACGAGGTGAAGCGTCAGGGCGTGACCACCAAGAAGAAGTCGACAGCGATCATCCAGCTCGTCATGCTGACGTCCCCCGACGGCCGGTACGACGAGGTCTTCCTGTGGAACTACGCCACGCTGCGCCTTCGCGACGAGCTCGCCCGCATTTACGGCGTCGGCGAGGCCAAAGTCTTCGGCACTGACTACAGTATGCGCGTCTGGTTGAACCCCGACCTGATGCGCAGCCGTGACCTCACCGCCCAGGACGTCGTTGACGCGATACGAGAGCAGAATGTCCAGGTCGCTGCCGGTCAGATCGGACAGCCTCCGGCGCCACCGGGGACCGACTTCCAGCTGACGATCAACACCCTCGGCCGTCTCGAAGACGTCAAACAGTTCGAGCAGATCATCATAAAAACCGGGGATGACGGCCGGGTAACCCGTGTCAGCGACGTCGCGCGCGTGGAACTCGGCGCACAGAGCTATGAGACAAGCTCCGAGCTGAGCGGCCTCACGGCCGGTGCGCTCGCCATCTACCAGCTCCCAGGCGCCAACGCGCTCGACGTAGCGGACAGCGTCAGCGAGACCATGGAACGGCTGAGTCGGGACTTCCCCGAGGGGTTGGAATACGCGATCCCGTTCGACACCACGATCTTCGTACGGATGTCGATTCAGGAGGTCTACATCACCCTGCTCCAGGCCGCGCTGCTGGTTTTTCTGGTCATCTACGTATTCCTGCAGGACTGGCGCGCCTCGATCGTCCCCGGAGCGACGATTCCTGTTTCGCTGATCGGAACGTTCGCGGTCATGGCCGGACTCGGCTTCTCGGTAAACCTGACCACGCTGTTCGGTCTCGTGCTCGCCATCGGCATCGTGGTCGACGATGCGATCGTTGTCGTGGAGAACACCGCGCGACACATCGACGAAAGCGGCCTGGACCCAAAAGCGGCGGCCAAGCGAGCCATGGAAGAGGTCACCGGCCCGGTCATCGCGACGACACTCGTATTGCTCGCCGTGTTCGTACCGACAGCCTTCCTGCCCGGGATTACCGGCGAACTGTATCGACAGTTCGGGTTGACCATCTCCGCTGCGACCGTGTTCAGCTCGATCAACGCGCTTACCCTGAGCCCGGCGCTGTGCGGCATTCTGCTGCGCCCTTCGATCCCCAACGAGGAAAAGAACGCGTTCTTCAGGGCGTTCAACCGTGCCTTCGAGGTCGGCGAGGGCTACTACGCCAACGTCGTGAAATTCGCGCTGCGGCGCGCGGCGATGACGATGATCGCGTTCGCCGGACTGGTCGTCGCGATGGGCTACGGATTCGGGTCATTGCCGACCGGCTTCCTGCCCGAAGAGGACCAGGGATACCTGCTCGGAGGTGTCCAGCTTCCCGACGGCGCATCGAGCCAGCGAACCGATGAGGTTACGGACGAGGTCTCGAAGATCCTCAGCGAGACGCCCGGAGTTGCGGACTGGGTCATCATCGGCGGCAACTCCCTCCTCGACGCCGCGAACGTAGCCAACGCGGCAGCGATCTACATCATCATGAAGCCGTGGGAGGAGCGGCCCGGGCTGTCGCAGGAGGACATCATCGCGAACCTGCGAGGACGGTTCCGGGGAATCAAGGACGCGATGTCATTCGTCTTCGTTCCGCCCGCGATCGTCGGCCTCGGTACCGCCGGCGGCTTCCAGATGGAGCTGCAGGACCAGGGCGGGCTCGGGCTCGCCGCGCTGCAACAGACGGCCCTCGAAATGGTCCGCGACGGAAACGCGCAGCCCGGACTGCTCGGACTCAACTCGACGTTCCGTGCGAACGTCCCGCAGCTGTTCGTCGACATCGACCGCACGCAGGCGAAGGTCAAGAACGTGCCGCTCGGGAATGTCTTCGGCACGCTTCAAGCGTACCTCGGCTCGACCTATGTAAACGACTTCAACAAATTCGGCCGTACGTATCAGGTCAGGGTACAGGCCGAGCCGCGATTCCGTTCGCGCACCCATGACATCGAGAAGCTGTACGTGCGCAACGCTGAGGGCGGCATGGTGCCCATCGGCGCGGTGGTCAATGTCAGCGACACAGTCGGGCCGCAGCTCGTCAGGCGCTACAACATGTACCCCTCGGCGGCGATCAACGGACAGGCCTCGCCCGGCTACAGCTCCGGCGACGCATTGACGCTCATGGAGCAGATGGCCGATCGCAAACTGCCCAGCGCAATGAGCTACGAGTGGACCGCGATGTCCTACCAGGAGAAGAAAGTCGGAGGGGAGGCGACGCTGATCTTCGCGCTGGCATTACTGCTGGTATTCCTGACGCTCGCGGCGCAGTACGAGAGCTGGACAGCGCCTGTCTCGATCGTGATGTCGGTACCGTTCGCGATTCTCGGTGTCGTCATCGCGTTGCTGATGCGCGGGCTCGCCAACGACGTTTATACCCAGATCGGCGTCGTCCTGCTGATCGGCCTCGCGTCGAAGACAGCAATCCTCATCGTCGAGTTCGCCCGCGAACAGCGCGCAGAGGGCAAAGATATCGCAGATGCGGCAATCACTGCGGCACGACTGCGCTTCCGCCCCGTGCTGATGACCGCGATCTCCTTCGTGTTCGGAACCTTCCCGCTGCTGATCGCGTCGGGGCCGGCCGCCGCAAGCCGTCAGGCCGTCGGCACTGCGGTATTCGGCGGAATGCTCGTTGCGACCATCGCGACCGTCATCTTCGTGCCGGTATTCTTTCGCGTCATGCAGGGATTCGGAGAACGCGTACTTGGCGAGAGCATCGCGCGAACCGACAGCAGCGACGACACCTCAGATGCTTCGGCGGGATCGCACGTCGACACGGACCGATAATTCTCGGGCTCCTCGTCGCTGCTCTGACCACCGCAGACAATCAATCGTAGACGATAACGCTGCGGGCGACCTCTCCAGCAGTCATGGCGCGGAACGCATCGTTGATCTCCTCCAGCGCGATCCGCCGGCTCACCAGCTCGTCGAGCATCAACCGCCCTCGTGCGTAGAGATCCACGAGAGCGGGCATGTCGCGCGACATCACCGCCGATCCGTACAACGACCCGACCAGCGACTTCTCCGCCAGGCAAAACGACATGGCCGGCAAAGTCACGGTGGCCTCGATCCCCGTCGCACCGACGACCACCGCTTTGCCCCCGCGTTTCGCGGCTGCAAACGCCTGCGCGATCGTCGACGGGTTCCCGATAACCTCGAAAGCGTAATCGACCCCGAGACCGTCGGTGAGCTCTTGAATTGCCGCAGGCACATCGTCTACCGCTGAAGCGTCGACCGTGTCCGTCGCGCCGAAGCTTCGCGCCATTTCGAGCTTTGACGGATGGAGATCGACCGCGATGATCCGGCCGGCACCGGCCAGCCGCGCGCCCTGGATCACATTGAGACCGACGCCGCCGCAGCCGAGCACGGCCGCGGTCTCGCCTGCTCGCAGGCGCACCGTGTTGGTCACCGCCCCGACACCGGTCATGACACCACACCCGATCAGACAGACCCGGTCGAGCGGTACCGAGTCAGGGATCTTGATCGCGGCGGACGCCCGCACGACTGTCCGCTCGGCAAACGAGGCCACGCCGGCGAGCCTGCCGACAGGTGTATCCCCGATGCGGAACACGTTTTCCTCGCCCGTTGCCGCAGCATTCATGACCGCGTCGCACAGGTGCGTGCGCCCGGCCTTGCAGAACGGGCAGCGCCCGCAGCTCGCAACCCATGTCAGCAGAACGGCGTCACCGGGGACCAGGTGTGTTACCGCGCTGCCTACGCTTTCGACGATTCCGGCGCCCTCGTGCCCCGGGACAAGCGGGGGAGGGAAGGGCAGCTTGCCCTGAAGGACCGACAGGTCGGTATGACAGACACCGCTCGCCGCCAGCTTGACCACCACCTCATCGGATCGCGGATCTGAAAGCTCGATCTCTTCGACTCTCAGCTCCTCGTTGTACGCGTGCAGCACTGCGGCGCGGGTCATTCTAGCGCTCCTTTTGCCCGTCGAGCCGCCGGCGGCGTTCTTCGGGCCGTTCGGTTAAGACATGAAAGCGGACCTGGCCACGCGCCACGGGCTTGTCGTCGGAGCTGCGGCGAATCCATACCTGCCAGAGCATCGTGCTGCGACCGATATGAAGTGGTTCTGCTACGGCCGTCAGCTCGCCGGCCGAGTGGGATCGAAGAAAATCCGTATTGTTGTTGATACCGACCACGCCCGCCGCGCCCGCCTCCATGGCTGCGAAGCCCGCGCCCTGACTCGCGATATCCTCCACGATCGAGCAGTAAACACCGCCGTGAGCGATACCGTACGGCTGATGGTGACGTTCGTCTACAACGATGCGTGCCCGCACCCGTTGTGAGGATCGCTCCAGCACCTCGATCCCCATGCCGGTTCCCCACCGGTTGCGTGCGGTCATCTCATCGCCGCTCATTTGCCCCGCGCCGCCATCACGCGGCGCCTTTTCCTGCGTCTCGTCGGTGTCTTTCATGCTCGCGTAACCTGTCGTCAGGCGCGTCCGCATGCAAGAGCCCGTTGACCTGAGTCGTTGCGGAGATCATGTTCGGCCCCATGACACAGTTCGGAACATTCGCACCGCAAGGATGGAGACTGGAAATGCGCCATATCGACGGCGCCGAAAAGCAGTGGGAGACCTGTCGCGGCGTCGCTCGCAAGCTCGAAAGCCTCGGTTATGACTCACTCTGGCTCTACGACCATTTCCATACCGTGCCCAAGGTCGAGATCGAGCCGACCTTCGAGTGCTGGACCACGATGGCCGCGCTCGCCGAGGCCACTTCGACCATACGGCTTGGCCAGCTCGTGACCTGCTCGCTGTACCGCAACCCGGCCTACCTCGCCAAACTTGCTTCCTGTGTGGACGTGATCAGCGGAGGTAGGGTCGACGTGGGCATCGGAGCGGGCTGGAAAGAAGAAGAGTTCGACGCGTACGGCTACGAGTTCGGCACGATCCGCGAACGCCTCGACAAAATGGAAGATACCGCGCGGATCCTGAAAGCGATGTGGACCGAAGAACGCGCCACGGTCGAAGGCAGGCACTGGTCCGTGACCGGGGCGATCAACGAGCCCAAGCCGTTGCAGAATCCGCACCCGCCGCTCTGGATCGGAACCCAGGGCGATCGTGTCGGGCTGCGAATGGTCGCAGAGCACGCGAACGGCTGGAATCACAACCGCGGCCCAGAGGTCTTTGACGACAAGCTCGCGCGCCTCCGTGAGCACTGCGAACGGATCGATCGCGACCCTGCCGATGTTCGCATCTCGGTGGAGCGCAGCTGCGCGATCTTCGACAACGAGGCGGAGGAGGACGCATACATCGCCCGTCACTATCCCGGCGCACGACCGGAAAAGGTCAAAGCGTTCTTCAAGGACCAGTGCATCGGCTCGGCGGATCGCGTTGTGGGAGAACTGCAGTTCTTCATCGACCGCGGCGCCGAGCTGGTGATTCTCTGGTTCCAGGACCTGGCAGAGGTCGGCGACGGCTCGTCTCAGGCCGAGCGCTTCATGGAGGTGGTCGTACCTCGGCTGAAAGGCTGAAGAGCTGTCTTGCGGCAGAACATGCGCAGAGACCGGCGCACTGAAACGCATACGGACCGTCGCTGCCTGGCCGACAACTGGCCGACAACCGGCCGCGAGAGCGCCGGAGAGGGGCGCCCGGCTCGGGACCGCTTCGGCGTGTTCAGGGCGACAAGAGCCGAATGGGGTCGGACCCGTCCCAGCTCCGCGCCGCGTCTGCGATCATCTGCGGAAAGGCCGCGAGCGGGCCGGCGAGGTTGGACACCTCGAAGACGGTGCCGGGATGAACCCCCGTGTCGAAATAAACAAACTCGATCCCGCCGGCGATCGTGCCCCTCTGCCCGACTTCGATACCGCGGTCGGCTGCCCGCGCCACGATCGCATCGATATCTTCCTCCCACGACGACACGTGCTGCAGACCTTCACGTCCTTGATTCAGAAACTCGGCATACATACTGGGCGCGTCATTATGCTGCTGGATAAGCTCGACCTGAAGATCGCCGGAGTTGGCGAACGCCAGTGAGAGCCGGGGAGCGGACTCGACGCCGCGAAAGGTGAACCGCTCGAACGTAGCCTCCGGAATGTAGAAGAACGGTCCGACGCCCAGCACCTCGACCCAGTGTTTCATGGTGGCTTCGATATCGCGGACGACGTAGCCGTTCTGGCGAACCTCGCCAAAGATCCTGCTCACGCGCGTATCACCTCCCCAGCGCCCGCGTTCGCGTCGTAAATCCCGTCCTCGAGCACGACCGTGCCGCCCACCATGACGCGCTCGATCCCCACGGGGAACAGGTCGGGTTGAGAAAACGACGCCCTGTCCAGGAGGGTCGATTTGTCCAGAACCACCAGGTCGGCCACGGCGCCTTCGCGAACGTAGCCGCGATCGGCCCAGCCGATTCGGTCCGCCGGCGCCCCCGTCATCTTTCGTACGGCCTCCTCGAAGCTGAAAAGCCCCTCGCGGACGTACGTCGACAGAACGCGGGGGAAAGTCCCGTAGCTGGCCGGGTTCTGATGGCCCCTCTCCGTCACGAAGGTATCGGTCTCGATGGTGCACAAAGGATGCGCCAGGACGGCTCTCAGCGCGCTCTCGTCGTCCTCGTCTCCGCTGTACTTATGGATGAGCACGCGCGCGTTACGACCGCTCTCGATGACCAGTCGCGAATAGAACTCCCAGATCTCCATGTCGACGCGGTCAGCGGCTTCGCCGACGAACAGACCGTTGAGTTCCTCGAAGCGGTCGACGCAGGCGTTCATGATCTGGATGTCTCGCAGGTGGAAGCCGATCCGATCGAAGACCTCCTCTCCGAACGCACGCAACGCTGCCATCTGCTCAGGGTCGGCGAGCATGGCTTCGAGCGACGGGAGAATTTCGGGCGGAAATATGACACTCGCGGTGGTGTTGCCGGCCGTGTAGGGGAAGGCGTCGAACGCCACATCGACGCCCTCGCTCAGCGCACGCTCGATCAGTCCGATCGCCTCACCGTGCGTAGGCCACGAGTTGCGGCCGACGAAGATCAGGTGACTGATCTGCAGGCGGACGCCGGAGTCTCTGCCCACGGCCAGAATCTCGTCGATTGCACGCAGATTATGAGCGCGCGGATTTTCATCGGCATAGACCCCGCTGGTCGCACTGTAGGCTCGCAAGTGAGACGTGAACAACCTTCCCGCGTCCGCAGTCCAGCCGGCGAAGGCGGCGAGCTCGTCGTGTCCTGCGAAGATTCCGGGCGGGTAGCCAAGGCCGGTACTCGAGCCGATCGCCCCCTCTTCGAGCGCCGCGCGCGTGTAGCGCTCCATGGCCGCGAGGGCCTCCGCGTCGGGTGGGGTCGGGTCGAGGTGTCCCCTGACCGCGGCACGCACGGCTCCGTGGCCGACCAGCTGGGCGATGTTCAGCGCGACGCCGTCCCCTTCCAGCGCGGTGAGAAACCCGTCCATCGTCTTCCAGCGCAGGTCAATGGCGTCGTCGAGGATCACCTGACTGGCGTCGCTGGCCGCCTGCAGGTTCTTGTCGGTGATCGGGGCCGGGCTGAAGCCGCAGTTTCCGCCCAGAAGCGTGGTCATCCCCTGGCGCACGAAAGGCTCGACCAGCGAACCGTGATCGGCCCCCGGGACGAGCCAGTCGGCGTGGCTGTGGATGTCGATGAAACCGGGCGTCATGGTTTTACCGCGACAGTCGATCTCTCGATCGCACTCCGCGCAATCCAGGGCATCGCCTCGCTCGATCGCCGCAATACGACCATCGAGCACCGCAATCGACGCTTCGTAAGCGTCGCCGCCCGTGCCGTCGACGACTGTCGCGTTGCGCAGAATCAGATCGTAGCCCATGCTTGGTCCTCTCACCCGTCGCCGGCCGCGGTGATCACTCCGCATGCGATACGCGCCCCGGCATCGCCGGAGGGCTGCGTCTGGAAATCGTCCTCGCCCGCGTGGACCACGACAGCCCTGCCGATGATGGACCCATCACCATCGAGGGCAATCATCTTGTCGACACGAACATAATGAGCCTCACCGTTGAGCGGATCCGCCGCGAGGTTTCCGAGGTCGCCGGAGTGCCTGCCCCCGCTCTCGGCAAGAGGGCTGCCGTGCCGCGAGTTCACGGGGTTGTAATGGCCACCCGCAGACGAGGCATCAGCAGCCGAACAGTCGCCCACCTCGTGAATGTGAAATCCATGCAGCAGCTGATCCAGACCGCTCACACGGGCCTCGACCTGCACTCCCTCGGGGAGAGCCAGAAACTCGACCTTTCCGCTCGCAGTCGAGTCACCCACCGGCGCGAGGATCGCCCGCGCACTAATCACCTTCGTCGGCGGCTCGCCTGCCGGATTCCCGGCCGACGCCTCACCGGTCCTGGCCGGCGCTGGCGACGGCTCGCCCCGCTCGGCTGCGGATACGGCAGACTTCGCGCTCCCGGCCGGCGCGTCCACGCCATCTCCGGAACTGTTACAAGCCGCCAGTGTCGTCAGCGTCGCGATACCGATCAGCGCGCAAAGGCGCAATTTTGAAAAGATCACTTTTGACTCCTCTCCCCGGAACTACCGGGATTCCATCCGAGTTCACGCATCTCGGCGGTCTCGCCGTGGGTCTTGCGTTTCGCTGTTCGCGTGAACCGGATCAGTTACAACCGTTCTCCATGTTTGCAACTCGGGAAGCACCTCCTGTGCAAACAACCTCATACTCTTCTCGGACTGCTCTACCGGCATCCCTCCGTAGTTCACGATGCAGTTGAACTCGAAGTCGCCGAGCAACCGGCGCCTGTCGCTCAGCCTCTCCAGGATCTGGCGGGGTGTCCCCCATGTCTGGATGGAGCAGTACGTGTCGACAGCATTCTCGATGCCTGCTGCCCGGAACATTTCCATCGATGTAGCATAGAACTCGTAGCCGCGCAGGTCCCGGAAGTGCTCGCTGAACAACTCATAGTGATCGACGATCGATCGGAAATAGTTGGACATATAGGTCCGTGAGAGTTCCTCGGCGGCGTCCGCGCTCTCATGACAGAACACGAGGTCGGCGATGAGCGGGGGAGGGGACGCTGCGTTTTGCGACTGTCTGTACGCGCGACGGTACTCCACCAATGAACCCTCGGCGAACATCTCCCACGGCGTCTGTGAGAACACCATCAGACGCGCGCCGAGCCGGCCGGCCTGAACTACCGACTCCGGCGACACCCCGACACAATATACGCGATCGTCGAAATCACGGATCGGCGCCGGACGGACAGGCGTTGACGACTGCGGGTAGTAGCGGCCCTTGCCCTCCACGTGACCGGTACGAAGGCCTTCGATGATCATCGCGGCGCCCTCGTCAAAGCGGTCACGCGACTCATCCATCGCGATCCCGAAGTGCTCGTACTCGATGCGAGCGAGCCCGCGACCAAGGCCGAGGACCGCGCGACCACCGCTGAGATGATCGAGCATCGCCATCTTTTCCACGACGCGCAGAGGATCATTCCACGGGACGATGATGGCTCCGGTGCCGAGTCGGATCCGCCGGGTCCGCCCGGCCATGTAGCTGAGCATCTGAATGTTATCGGGACAGGCCGAGTAATCGGTGAAGTGATGTTCGGTGGGCCACCAGGTGCCGAATCCGAGCTCCTCGACCTGGTCGGCCAGTCGCAGCTCGTTGCGGACCATGACCGCGTCGTCGAGCTGCCTGCCGTAGTTCTGGAATATCGCCAGAATCCCTACTTCCATGACCACGACGGTACAGGCCGGCAGACCGTGGAGCCAGTCCGGCGACGGCCCCACGCACGTCGCGCGCACCGTCTGCCGGTCAGCTCTGGAGGCGGGTCGCCATCCTCGCTACTCTCTGCGCATCTGCCCCTCTGCGCATCGGCGCATCGGCGCGGGCCGTCGCTATTCCATTGACCGCCAATCGATCAACAAGACGACAGGACACTGCCGCCGGCGCCACGCCGAGACTTCTGATCGTCCTCCTGTTCGCGATCGCAGCCGTACTGATGCGCGGACTGGGCGGCGATGCGCTGATCGACCCCGATGAAGGCCGAAACGCGACGGTCGGCGCCGCGATGGCGGAAACCGGTGACTGGATCATTCCCCACTACAACGGGCTGCCGTATCTGGACAAGCCGGTGGTGTTTTTCGCAGCGGTCGGTACCACGACAGCGCTGCTCGGACGCAGCGAGCTGGCCGCGCGCCTGCCCGCGCTTCTGTTCACACTGGCAACGGCCGTTCTGGTCTATCTTCTCGGACGGCGGCTTTACGATCAGCGGACCGCGCTGCTGGCATCAGTCGTGATGCTCTCCTGCCCCCTGATCGTCGCGTTCTCGCGTATCGTCATTTTCGACGCCGCGATGATGTTCTGGGTCGCCGCCTCGCTGAGCGGTCTTTATCTGGCGCTAGAAGAGCAAAGCGCTGCGGGGGCACTCGCGGCCTGGGCTGCCGCGGGGCTCGCTGTGCTGACGAAGGGCCCCGTCGGCCTCGTGCTCCCCCTGCTTGTCGCGCTCGCTCACGCGATGGCGTGCGGACGACCGCTCAAGCATACGAGGCCTCTGGCCGGCTGCCTGTTGCTCACCGCGGTCGTGTTACCGTGGTTTCTCGCCGTCACTCTGGAACACCCTGAGTTTCCGCACTACGCGCTGATACGCGAGACGCTCGAGCGCGTCGCGACCGACCGTATGCAGCGCACCGGCCCTGTGTATTATTTTGCAGTGCTGCTCGTGGGAGGCGCATTTCCGTGGATCACGATTGCAGCCGCGTCGCGGACGTCAATCGCGAAGTGGTGGACGGAGCGACGCGGCAATCGCGCGCCGGAGACCTTTCTGCTGCTGTGGATCATCGTGCCTCTGCTCTTCTTCACGATCTCGCAGTCCAAACGGCCCGGCTACATCCTGCCGGTGTTCCCGGCTGTGGCGCTCCTGAGCGCTCACCTGGCTCTTACTTCGCCGCACGCGCTGCGAACCGCGGCAGCGGTGACCGGCCTCGCCGCGGCGGCCGTCGCATTGACCGGGCTCATCGGTGCGGATGCAATCGCCGCCGGAATCGACGCGAACTACACCGAACTCGCTGCGATCATCCCGGAGACAGCGATCCGGCTCTCGACAGGGTTTGCCGCTGTAGCCGTGCTCGCGTTCGCAGGGTGGTGGAAGACCTCGACGGATGCGGCGGTCGTGGCGATGGTATCGGTGGTACTGGTCGTCGCCGTGGTCGGCGGACCGGTGGTCAGCGCGGTCGCTGAGCAACGTTCGTCCCGAGCGCTGGCGCGGGCGATCGCAGCCACGGAAGAAAGCTCAGGACGCGCCCTGCGGGTGGTGGCCGTGAACAGCCTCCCGGCGTCGCTGCCCTTCTATCGGCGTGGTCGGATAGTTGTCGCCAGCGATGGGGCACACGCGATCCGGAGCAACTACATTCAGGACTACTCCGAACGCCTGATGTCCGTGCCAGACAGTCCGTTGCGACCGACCCGCTGGTGGACCGGGGCGCTGGTCCGCTGCCGGGTCCCGACCGTATTCGTCGCCGACCGGCGCGACACCGGTGTAACCGACCGGCTCGCGGAAGCACTCAGCAGGATCGAAGGTGCGCGTGGCCGTTACGTGGCCTACGGGCCGTGCGGAATCTGAGCCGTGTGCGGGATTTACGGAACATTCGCCGCTGGGGGGCTCGCGCCAGACGAACGCGCTCGCGGGTTGGCGATGGAGGGCTGGCTTCGTCACCGCGGCCCCGATCAGTCCGGAGTCCACGAGACGGCGCACAGTGTTCTGGGCAGCACGCGACTCGCGATCGTCGAGCGCACCGAGCGCGCCGTCCAGCCTTTCACCAGTCCGGACGGACGCGTGACGCTGGTCTGCAACGGCGAGATCTACAACGCGGGCGAACTGCGGCGACGGTATGCTGCCCGGTTTCCATTCCGGACTGAGTACAACGACATCGAGCCGGTACTCGCCCTGTATCTCGATCGCGGCACGGCAGCTCTGGACGAACTCGACGGCATGTTCGCGCTGGCGGTGTACGACTCGCGCGAGGGGGCGCTGCTGCTCGCCCGTGACCGCGCAGGTGAGAAGCCGCTGTTCTACATGGAGGTCGGTGCCGGAGGACCGGGCGCTGTCCGCTTCGCCTCGGAAATCCAGCCGTTGCTCGCGGCGGCCGACGGCTCGCCGCGCGTGGCCCCCGGTGCCCTGGAGGAATACCTGACGCTGGGCTACACGCTGGCGCCGTCGACGCTCATCGACGGCATTCACTCCGTGCCGGCAGGACACTTCGTTGCAGCGAGTGCCGGCGGCATGACGTCTCATCGGTACTTTAACCCACTGGTCTGCACGCCGCGAAGTGATGGCTGCGCCCCGGCGGACCTGCTCGAGTGCATCGACCGCGTCGTCGAAGCGCAGCTGCAGGGCGACGTTCCGGTCGGCATGTTCCTGTCCGGCGGCCTAGACTCGTCGCTATTGCTCAGCTCGAGCGTGCGGGTGCTGCCGCCGGCGCAGACCCATACATACTCCGCACGATTCAACGAACCCGGGTTCGACGAGTCCGATCACGCGGCAGAGTACGCCCACCGGATCGGAACACGCCACCGCGTGGTCGACGCCTCCGACAACGAGCTGTTTCGAGCCCTCGACACGGCCTGTACGCGCATCGCGGAGCCGGTCGCCGACCCGGCGATCCTCCCCTCGATCCTGCTCTCCGAGGCCGCAGCCGAGGATGTACGCGTGGTTCTGACCGGAGAGGGCGCAGACGAGCTCTTCGGCGGATACCCTACCTACCTCGGGCACTTGTGGGCGCGACGGTACCGCAGACTGCCGCGACCGCTTCGAGCCGCCATCGGCGCTGCCGTCAAGAGTCTACCCGACGCGCAGGGGGCGGTGCCGGTCACCTTCCTGATGCGCCGCTTCGTCGACGCGGCGGAAACGTCTGTCGACGAACGACACCTGCGCTGGTTCGGGGCGCTGGGCGCAGGGCGGACACCGGACAGCATCCGCGAGATCTGGCAACACACTGCAGGAGTGCCGGACGATGTAGCTCGCGCGATGCGCTTCGATCTCGCCACCTATCTCGCTGAGAACCTTTTCACCAAACTGGACAGGGCGACAATGCTCTCGAGCATCGAGGCCAGAGCCCCGTTCGTCTCGCGCGAGCTGCTCGATCTGGCGATGTCCTTCCCCGTCGGCACAGCCGTCCATGGGCTGACGACCAAGTCGCTGCTCAAGAAGGCTGCGGCCAGCCGACTGCCTGCCTCGATCATCAAGCGCCGCAAACGCGGACTGTCGGTTCCGGTCGGACGGTGGCTGCGGACTGCACTCGCCGACGAGTCGGCCGAGGCTTTTTCCCTGTCATCGCTGGAAAGACTCGGCATCGACCCGGGAGGGCCGGTTGCCACGGAAGTCGCGGCGCTTCATCGCGAACATCTGGCGCTCAGGGAAGATCACGGCCGAAGGCTCTGGCCGCTCTTCGTTCTGCACCGCTGGTACGAACGATGGATGATTCAGGCCGAACGAGCGCGCTCTGCGGAAGCCGGCGGCTGCGCCGTAGCAACGGACAGTCCGCGCTGCGACGCCCGCAGCTCGGTAGCCCGATAGCTCAACGTACGTGCCTGCATCCATCGCATAGCGAGGAGATCGAACACGACAACGCCGAGGCGATCGAAGATTCCGTAGTTCGAGCGGCCATGACCGCGTTCGCGATGGTTCACCGGGCATTCGACCACGCGAGCGCCCTGCATCGCGAGCAGGATCGGCAGAAAGCGATGCATCCCGGCGAAAGGTCGGACCTGGCGCAGCCAGTGCGTACGCATCACGCGAAGAGAGCAACCTGCATCGCTGACAGAGTCTCCGATCACCGAGCGACGAACTCCGTTGGCCACAAGCGACGCGACCCGTCGACCGATCGAATCATGCCTGTCACTGCGGACGCCGTTGACGACATCGACGCGGCCGCATCCTGACTCGCCTGGCCGGTCGGTGCCGTGCTCCAGCACGGAGAGCAGGAAGGGAAGATCTGCCGGATCGTTCTGCAGATCGGCGTCCAGCGTCGCGGTGATCTTGCCGCGCGCCGCCGAGAACCCGGCCGCCAGCGCCGCGCTCTGGCCGTGATGCCCGTCCAGTATCAGGATCCGCACAAGAGAATCCCGCCGCGCCATCTCCGCAAGAAGCTCCCGGCTGCCGTCAGTGCTGCCGTCATCGATGAAGAGGATCTCGTAGGGACACGCGATGCGTCGCATCGCTTCACCGAGCTCGCCATGGAGTTGCTCGAGGTTCTCGACCTCATCGTGAACGGGCACGATCACGGAGATTTCGGGTTTGGTCGTCACGCGCTGAGACTCCGTCGTTCAGGGGGCGGATTCTATGCAGGATTGAAGCCCTGACCAAGCGGCGCTCTACGCCGTCGGACCGCCTTCGCAGACGGGCTGGAGGCGGTCTCAGCGGCTGTCCGGAATTTCGCGCTCGAGCCGGATGGTTCCGTAGCCATTGCGTGGGCAGGCACCGGCGGTCGAATTTCCAGAGCAATGAGCCCGGACGCGGCCACGATCGGACCGGCGCGCGCTGTCGAGCCTGCCCTGCGCGCTCTGCGCAGCCTGCCTGTTCGCGCCCGGATTCGCGCCCGGATTCGCGCCAAGGTTCTGACGTCGGGAGGAGCAGCCCCCGGAGACGCTGTTACGGCGAAGACGGCCGGCAAGGTATTCGCGCCCATCGGCGCGTGAATAGCGAAGGCTTCCGGCGGGAAGACACCAACCCGGCGGGCGGGTCGAAGCCCAGTTGTCGGCCTGGTACGTCACGCCCTCCGGGCTGATCTGGCCGGTGATCGAATATTCACCATGGCCGGAGCCGCTGATGCGGTCTTCGGTTACGCTTCCGCGCACAAGCGAGCCGAACTGCCGCAGCCGGAAATCGGCGGTGAATCGATTGCCGCCCTCGTAGACGATGCCACGCCAGCGTCCCTCGACGACAATCGTGGATGGCGGCGACAGCGATGTTGGCGGCTGCGCGTGCTGTGCTTCAACTGCTGCTCCGCAGGCTACCGCAGCATCCTCCCCGGCGATCACCCTCGATGGGCTCAGTAGCGCCGCACCTGCCGACAGGGCCGCGAACAGGCCCAGCGTCAGCAAACGGAAACACCGGACGCTGCGAACTCGGCACTTGTTGTAGCGGCCCTCCGAGGGTGCTCGATCTGACCCAGCCATCGCCTGTGAGCGTAGACGCGTGAACGCCTGTCGGTCAACACCACCCCCGATCGGGAGCGCCGGCACCGGCTTGCATGGCCCCAGCCGGACGGTCACCGTCAGATGATGGAGGGGAGCTACGCGAAGCGTCTGAAACGCAAGCAACGCCACCAGGCGGAGAGGGTTGAGGCCATCCTGGACGCTGCGTGCGCGCTGCTCACCGAACGTCCCATTTCACGTATCAGTACAGATGAGATCGCCCGCCGCGCGACGCTGCCACTCGGTGTGGTCTACAACCTGTTCGGCAGCAAAGAGCAGGTCATCCGAAACCTGCTGTTGAGAACTCAGGACAATCTGTTCGACGACCTTGAAACCCTCATCATGTCCGTCGACGGTCCGGCTGAGCAGATCCACCTCATGGTCTCGCGGTACCTTGAATTCTTCGACCGTTACTCCACTCCGCTTCGGTTTTATTACAACTCGACGGCCGCCCCCTGCCTCGAAGTTCGGCACGAGGCTTTCTCCGAGCGCTACACACGCGGCAGGGACTTCATACGGTCACTCACGCGTGTCTGCACGCAGGGGCAGGCGACCGGTCGCTTCGCCGCTGACATGCCCGCCGAATTGCTCGCCGTCGCGATCCACGCCGTTCCCCACGCGTTCCTGTTTGCCATGGTCGAGTCCGACGGTCTGGTCATCGCGGATGTGGTCCTGCACGCACACGTCTGTGTGGACAGGATCCTCGATCGCCACGGCGCCCGCGTCAGCTGACCTGCGCCCGGATCACGGCTGCACTTCGGGGCGGATCCATGAATAGGCGCTCAGGCGCGCCGTCTCGGCGGCGAGGTTCACTCGCGGGTCGACGAGCAGACGCGGCGCGCGGCCGTTCAGCGAGCAGATCGCGCGGGCACGTACTTCGACTCCCGGAAGGCCACGTCGTGCGTACTGCTCGGCGAGGTGATGAGCGTATTGCCGGATCAGTTCGGGTTTCCTGATCAACGCGATGTACTGCCGACGGGTTGTATGGCCGAGCGGGCTCTCCGTCCACGTCTCGCCGGTCACCGGATCTCGTACCTGAAAGGAGACGCTGCCGGTCTTGGTGCGCAGCATCATGCGCCAGGCGAAAGTGTGGCCTTCTTCGGTCCAGCTTGCCCGGCCGGGATAAAACAGCGGCCGCAAGGGCAGAACGAGCTGAATCAGAAACCAGACGCACAGCGTCAGGGTCAACGACTGTGAGAACGCGCGCGGGTCAGCAACGCTGCCGCGCACCTGAGTGCCCTTCTGCGCGGCTTCCCGGTCAGTGGACGACACACCATGACTGCCGCCACAAGGAACCGCGTCTGAAGGGGAGGGGAGATTGCGCGCGAGCAGCCCGATACGGCGAAACGATCGCGGTTCGAAGAAAAGCGCGGTCATCGTCAGCGCGAACCACGGGAACGTCCCGAGCCCGAACACGACCACGTTGGTCAGATGGAAGACCACGGCCACGGAAAAGACCCCGCTTCGTGTCCTGCGCCAGAGCATCCCCGGCACGACCAGCAGGTCGAAGAACAGCCCGCCCCAGGCCAGCACGTGGGGCAGCGCAGGGATCGCGAAGATCTCCCCGATCACCGGATAGGTCCTCGCCGGCTCGAGCCAGATGGCGAGCGGCAACGCTGCCAGCCAGTCCGGGTCCAGCTTGGCGAGGCCGCTGTAGACGTAGACGATCGCGAGCTGGAGACGTAAGGCGAAAAGACACCAGGCAGGCGCGGAGCCTCGCGGCGAGAATCTTCCCGCTGCGACATCAAAGGAGATCGCTTCACCACACGGTGTAATACAGAGCAGCAATGCAGTCAGCCCGTAGAGGTACGTGTGATTGATGTAGACCGACGGCTCCATGAGCAGCAGACTCAGGGTGCCGACCCCGAGCGCTGCGGCGGCAAGCCGCGTACGGTAACCGGAAGCGAGGGCCACCGCGGCCACGATATTCAGACCGAAGTGCGCAAACACCCCGAGCGGCGGCCACGGTTGCAGCCAGGGCGTAAGAGCGTAGTAAAAGTTCAGCTCGGTGCCGACGTATACGGCGCGGTAGTCGGTCACGAGCTGCCCGACAGTCTCGAGCGCGATCAGCGCGCCTGCCACGATCCGGAAAAAGACGAGCGGCGCGATATCCACAGGCTCCGCCAGCCGTGTTCGCAGGGCGTGCATCGACTTACCCTCTCCCTTCAGCCCGGGGCAGTCCACGCCCCCGAGCGGGTGCCCGCTCCGTGGTGACGGTCTCCCGCCCGGTCGGGGGGGATTCGGGCTCGGCAGGCGTCGGACAGGCGGGTGCCGCTTGTTGAATACCGCCCCGGACATCTACCGTGGCGGGAATCACCCGTGCCGGTCCGCCAGGATCCGCGCCGTGGAGACGCCCATGCCGGTCACAGCTTCGGTCCATCAGCGCCGCGATACCCCTTTCTCGTTGACGGCGGCTTTCCATCGGTTCTGCCGGTCCGCCTTTCGGTTTGTGGTGACGCCGCTCGTATCGGGAATCGTCATCGCAGGGACCGCGAGCTCCGCGCTCGCAGCCGACTGCGCCGACGTCAACGGTGACGGCGCCGTCCGCGTCAGCGATGCGCTCGTCGTGTTGCACGCCGCCACGGGCGCGGTCGAGGCCGTGGACTGCGGCGACATGCCGAATACACGTGTCGCCGACCTCGAGAGTCGCATCGCAGCGCTCGAGGCGCTCCTCGCGGGCGTGACGCTGGTCGGAGACACCCTCGTCATCGAAGGGCTGAACCTGCAGATCGTCGACGGAACCGGCAGCACCGACAGCGACGAGCGCGTCGAATGTCGCCGGGACCGCGATTGCGCAGCGGGCGCGCTCTGCAGCGATCATGGCCGGTGCGTGTCGGGGAACGGCGCAGGCAACCTCATCATCGGCTACAACGAGGCCGACCGCGACGATCGCAAGATCGGCTCCCACAATCTCGTGATCGGACCCGGCCACAGCTACAGCGGCACGGGCGGGATTGTTGCGGGCAGGGACAACCATGTCTCCGGCAGCTCGTGCAGCCTGCTCGGCGGCAGCGGCCCCCTGGCGGGGGGCGTAAATACGACGATCTCCGGGGGACACCTCAATCGCAGTCATGGGTTCGCATCCGCGGTTCTCGGCGGAGCGTCGAACAGGGCTCACGGTGACCGCTCGGCGATTGCGGGGGGGCGCCACAACGAGTCCTCTGCGGAGGCCTCGGTCGTCACCGGCGGGATGAGCAACATTGCCGCAGGGCCGGCGTCGGTCGTGCTCGGAGCTGAGGGTTTCACCAGCAGAAGTACCGCCGAACTCATTCCGTCCGGGCGTTCTTTCCGCTGATTCACACCTCCCACACGAGCTTCGTCTCGTCAGCATCGCCGAGCAGACGTTCGGCCGGCGTCTTCTTGTCGATGTGACCGATCAGCCCGTTGTAGGTCGTAAAGCCTGTCAGCTCGCGCAGTCGTGGTGAGAACCGGCTGACGGTTTCCAGCGGAATGCCGAGCTGCTGATTCTCCTGCTGCCGGATGAAGCCCGCGCAGTAGTTCATCGCGAGGCCGACCCGAACGCGATCGGTGCGGTTGGCGCCGCCGCCGTGCCAGAGGCTGCCGTGCCAGACCAGAACACTGCCCGCCTCCATCTCCGCTGCAACGGTACCGTGCCGCACCTCGAAATCCGGAGCCTCCGCGAAACGATGCGATCCGGGCACCAGCCGGGTGGCGCCGTTCTCCTCCGTGAAATCAGTGAGCGCCCACATTGTGTTGCAGACAACGGCCGAATGCGGGCGGTCGATGGGGATCAGCTGGTCGTCGGCATGGATCGGCTGCTCGGACTCGCCGGGCCCGATCGCGATCGAAGATAGCGACGAGACCAGGCAGCCGGCATCGAGGACCCGCTCGACCAGGGGCAGGACCCGGTCGTGCACCGGCACCTGCTCGTACACCGCACCTCGTGCGAGAAGGTTGTAGATCCTCCGGGTCCGCGTGCCCTCGAACTCATTCGCAGCCGGCGCCACATCGAGCTCGATCTCGAGTCGCGCGATATCTGCACGCAGCTCCTCCACCATCCCGGCCTCGATCACGCCGGGGAGGATCGTGTATCCGTCACGCTCGATACGCTCCCGATGAGAGTTCAACCCATCGGAGTCGGGCTTGTTGACTTCACCTGCCATCGCAGTCGCTGCGCGGGGATTTTCCGGCGGCGAAGCGCGTCTTGCAACCCCGTGCAGTGCCGCGGGCGCGATTCTGACAGCGGATACCTGCCGATCGCGCCTGCCCGGATCCCCCGAGGCGGGTAAGCCGCTGTCGCCGCAGGCGATTCAGGCATTCAGCGATTGACGCGAGGGCACTCCTCTATAAACTTCGACCGTCCGCCGCCTTACAGGCTTCGCGGGCACACGAGGAGGAAAAATCAGATGTTCGAGCAGCAGTCCGATTCCGGAACAGCGGTAAAGTCCCGCCGCTTGCGTCTCATCGCCTTTGCCGCGACCGCTTCGGTCGCTCTGACCATCGCGATCGCCGGTTCCCCCGAGACCGCGAGAACCGCAGCGACACACGGGACGCCCTTCACCCCGGAAATGCCACTTGGACTCGATGTCGACATGTTCAGCGTACCCGATGACAACCCGCTGACCAAAGAAAAGGTCGCGCTCGGAAAGCTGCTCTACTTCGACGGCAGGCTGTCTGTCGACGGCACGGTGAGCTGCGCGAGCTGTCATCACCCGAACAAAGGCTTCGGAGACGGCAGGAAGGTCTCGGCAGGAGTCGGGGGACAACTCGGCGGACGTAATGCGCCGACGGTCATCAACACCTCCTTCAACTACTTCCAGTTCTGGGACGGCCGCGCGCCGACGCTCGAGGAGCAGGCCAAGGGGCCCATCGAGAACCCGATCGAGATGGGTACAACCCATGAGGCCGTCGTCGAGAAGATCTCCGGCATTGACGGCTACAAGCCGCTGTTTGTCGCCGCGTACGGCACCGACGAGGTCAACATCGACCGCATCGCTCAGGCCATCGCCTCCTACGAGCGGACCGTGCTCTCGGGCAACTCGGCCTGGGATCGCTTCGTCTACGCCAATAACAAAGAGGCCATGAGCCAGTCAGCGCAGCGTGGACTGGAACTGTTCGAGGGCAAGGCGCTGTGCACACGCTGCCACGTCGGCTTCAATCTCACCGACGGGCTGTTCCACAACCTTGGCGTTGGCATGGCGGCGAAAGACCCCGACCTCGGCCGCTACAAAGTCACCAGCAAGGACGAGGACAAGGGCGCCTTCAAAACACCGACTCTCCGTGACATCTCGCGCACTGCGCCCTACATGCATGACGGCAGCGTCCAGACTCTCGAAGAGGTGATCGACCTCTACGTCCGCGGCGGTGAACAGAACCAGTGGCTGGACCCGAAGATGGAGACGCTCGAACTCAACGGTCAGGAGAAAGCGGACCTGGTAGCCTTCCTCCGTTCGCTCGACGGCGACTGGAAGCCCGAGGCCGAGCCGAAGCTTCCGAACTGAAACGGTTCGAGCCGGATCCGGCCGCGTGCCGGCTCCGGCTCAACCGATTTCGTTCAGACTCGCCAGGAGAGAGGAAGTCTCGGCGTGATCGTTGGGGTGTTCGTCCCTGTGGGCGAATCGAATCTCTCCATCGCCATCGAGGACAAAAGTGCCTGACATCCGGTACGCATCGCCGGATTTCGGCAACTCGACCTCCCGCCACCGGCGTATCGCCGTGAGAACCCCCTGACCGATACTCGGGCCGAACAACGTCCTCATTCCGACTCGGCCGAGACCGAACGCGGCGTACCCGGGCTCACCGGGGTGATCGGTCAGGCAGGTCATCGGCACCTGGCGACTCGAGCAGAACTCCGCGGTGTGCTCGGGCGTACCGGTAGTGATCGCGTACAGATTGACGCCGCGTGCTGAAAGCTCTCCCGCGAAGTCACGCAACTGCGCGACACGGTCCTTGCACGCGATTCAACCGTAATGGCGCAGGAAGAACAGAACCGTAGGGCGTCCGCCGACCAGGTCATCAAGGCTGCGGCTGGTGCCGCTGGTATCGAGGAAAGAGACGTCTGCGACCGCAGTCGCCATCACTGCCGCTCGGTCGCGCTGAGCTTTGAAGGCGCTGCCGCGGCGGTGTCGGGCACCAGCGGCTCCAGGCCTGCCTCGCGCATCAGCTTCGTATCGGCCTCGGTGTCCGGGTTGCCCGTCGTCAGCAGCTTCTCACCGAAGAAGATCGAATTCGCTCCCGCCATGAAGCACATCAGTTGCGCCTCCTCGCTGAGCTTGGTGCGACCGGCCGACAGCCGAACGACGGAGCGAGGCATCATGATCCTTGCGGTCGCGATCATGCGCGCCATCTCGATGGGCGGCACCGGCTCCATGGCCTCGAGGGGCGTTCCCTGAACGGCAACCAGCGCGTTCACGGGGACACTCTCCGGATGAGGGTCGAGCGTGGCAAGCTCGACCAGCATCGCGCAGCGATCGTCGATCGACTCGCCCATGCCTATGATGCCGCCGGTACACAGCGTGATTCCCGCCTCACGCACGTTCTGCAGCGTCCGCAGGCGATCGTCGTACTGCCGTGTCGTGATGATCTGATCGTAGAAATCGCGAGATGTGTCGAGGTTGTGGTTGTAGGCGGTCAGACCCGCGTCCGCGAGCCTCTCGGCTTGATCTTTCTCGAGCATACCGAGGGTCACACAGGCTTCCATTCCCAGGTCACGCACGCCGCGAACCATTTCGAGCACTGCGTCGAACTCGGCACCGTCGCGCACCTCGCGCCACGCCGCGCCCATGCAGAAACGCGATGCTCCGGCGTCTCGGGCAGTTCGGGCGCTGCTCAGCACGCTGTCGACGTCCATCAACTTCTCCGCCGACAGCCCGGTATCGTGATGGGCACTCTGCGGACAGTACGCGCAGTCCTCCGGGCAGGCGCCGGTCTTGATCGAGAGCAGGGAACAGAGCTGCACCCGTCCGGCATCGTGGTAGCGGCGGTGGACGTCCTGCGCCCGGTAGAGCAGGTCGATCAGCGAGCTGTCGTGGATGGCGCGTGCCTCCTCGACACTCCAGTCGTGGCGAAGATTTTCACAATCGGGGACGGTATCGGGGATCACCTGCATGGCGAGAATTCGTACTCACTGCCCGCCGCAAGTGCAAGATAGCAGAGGGGATTCTCCACCGGCGGCGCGTTGCCGGGCGGGCGGTCCAGCATGACAGGAGCACGACAGGAGCCGATCAGGCCGCAGTCAGCGTGATTTCCGTGATCTCGCGCGGACAGCCGAAACGCACCGGCTGGCCGGTCAGTCCGAGCCCCAGGTTCACGTGAAGGAAGCTGTTTGCCTCCCGGTAGGTTCCGCCCGGGTATCGGGTCATGAAACGCGCCAGAGTCGCGCTGCGGCCCGGCGCGATCGGCAGCGCCACCTGTCCCCCATGGGTATGCCCGCTCAGCATCAGCGGTACGCCCAGCCCTGCCGCGTAACCGAACAGGTCCGGGCGATGACAGAGGAGCAGGGCAGGGGCGCCGTCCGGGACCTCTGACCAGAGCCGCTTCAACTCACCGCATTCCGGCAGCCCGCGAGCCCAGTCCAGGCCGCGATCCCGCAGACCGACCACGTGCAGCCTCTCGTCCCCGACATCGACCTGCGCCGTCTCGTCGAGGAGGACACGCATCTGTGTATGCATGCCGAGCGCATCGGCCACCTCTTGTTCTCCGGTGTACACGTCGTGGTTGCCCAGGATCGCGATGACACCATGACGGGCACGCAGACGGCCGAGAATGGGAAACGTCTCCTCGGCGTGATCCAACCCATCGGTGATGTCGCCGGTGATAACCGTCAGATCGGGATTCAGGGCGTTCGCACGCTCGACATAGCGCCCGACACGGTCGGGCGAGGTGAACCCGCCCCGGTGAACGTCACTGATCTGGACAACCCGGAACCCCTCGAGCGCAGGCGGCAGACGCTCGACCCGCACCGCGCCGCGGTTGATCCACAGACGTCGCTGCCCGATCGAGTAGCCGTAGGCCATCATTCCGGAGATCGCGAGCAGGCCTCCCGTAGCTACAGCGCGGAGCGTTTGCGCGACCGGCGCG
>CAXQPB010000044.1:0-24462 GCA_964225545.1 Candidatus Nitrosopumilus sp.
CGCAGCGCGCGGCGGAACTCGGGGTTCTCGATGTCGATCTCGATGGGGTCATCCACGGTCCCGGCGACGTCACCCATGGTGGCGTGCGCGGTTCACGCGCCCGCGGGTGTGCAAAGCCATCACTCCGATCAAAGTTTTCAAGTTCTCAAAAAAGCTGATGCGGTCGGTCGGGCACTTTCCGAAGCGACATCCGAGTCAGCGTTGTTGTTTGCACTACCCTTTCGGAGCGCGTCAGAACGCGCCGCGCTCTGACTACCCCGCGTGGTCGAGACACACTCGGGCGCTCCCGAACCTCAGGTGAGTCACCTACCTCCCGGCCGCGCCCCGCGCGCGGCGTTTCCGGACCACCGCGCGCGCACGCCACCCGACTGAAAAAGCGTCGTTGTTTTGTCGGCAAGCGCGACGCTTTTACGACGGCAACGCAAAGGGTTTTCCCTCAATTTCAACTGGCATTGCGAACTTCTTTACGAGGTTCGACATGAAGTCAGTCAACTTTTGACTGACCCGACATATCATCGCGCAGGTTCGCGGGTGGCGCGATGGTTGCAAAGTAGGGCAGCCAAGATGCTGACTGCCAGAGGTGCCCGCCGATGATCTCTTCACTCTTCCGACTCATCTTCGTACTCGTCGGATGGTTCCTGTTTTTGCCGATCCTCGCAGACGCGGCGGTTTGTTCGGTGACCGCCGGATTCGATGACCGGCAGGTCGCTGTCAGCGGGTTGATGGTTGAAGTCTACTATGACCATTCGGTGATCGATCCGGTCGGAGATGGCGATCGCGTTGAATGCATCTCGGGAGTCCACGGGGCCCTGGCCACTTTCAATGCGCCGGAAGAAGAAGACGTCATCAAGGCAGGGATTATCCGTCTGGACGCCTTCAGCGGCCCCGAACTCTTTACGTGTGAATTCAATACGGCGGATGCAGCGGGCGAGCTGCGGGGACTCGAGTTTGATGTCGTGGATGCGGCTCTCGAGGACCTGACAGCCTTAACGCCCCTGCCGGCGGTCGTCGTGACCGACGTCGTCTGTGACAACGGCGGCGGCACGGAGACCGGCGGTGGAGATGGAGGCGGAGATGGAGATGGTGGCACTGGCGGCAACGGGACAAGCGAGCCGGGTGGTGGAGACGGTACTGGCAGCTCATGCGGCGGCGCTTATGACGTTACGTTCCGGGTCGACTCCGATTCCGATCTCGCGTCGCTGCAGCTGAACATCGCCTATTCGAACGCATCGGGCGGCTTCGCCGGTTCCGGAGAGACGGTGGAGTGTGAAGCGGTGGGCGACGCCGGCAACGGATTCGCGCTGTTCAATGACGTGGAGGAGGAGCGGATGCTGGTCGCTGGATATATGACGCTTCTGCCATTCTCCGCGCCCGCCGACATCATGCGGTGTCGATTCGATGCCCTGGACGGTGCGCCTGCCGAGTCTGACTTCGTCGCGGCGGTGGTGGATGCCTCGAATGCTGAAGCCCAGCCGGCGGACGCGGTGGTTTCCGTATCCTCGATCACCGCGGCAGAGGGGAATACGGGCTGTTCCGGGTGTGGCGATGGCCAAATCGACGCTGGCGAGGAATGCGACGACGGGAATGACGTCAACGAGGACCGGTGTCTCAATGATTGTCGACTCAACGTCTGCGGCGACGGAATCCTAAACGGCGGATACGAAGAATGCGACAACGGCACGCTCAATTCCGAATCGGATGCGGATTCGTGCCGGACGGATTGCACTCTCCCGGTCTGTGGCGACGGCGTGGTCGATCGTGGCGAAGAGTGTGACGACGGGAACGATGACACCTCGGACGCCTGCCTGCCCGGCTGCATCGTTGCTCGATGTGGTGACGGATTCGTCCACGAGGGCGTAGAGTCCTGCGACCGCGGTCGCGGCAACAGCAATGCCGGACGCGGGCAAGGCGCCTGCCGCAGGAACTGTTCCCTGCCCGATATCTGCGGGGATGCCGATGGAAGCGGGGCTGTTTCAGCGACCGATGCAAAGGTCGTCCTCGATAACGTCGTTGGCCTGGCGCGGAACTGCAAACGGTCGCGCTGTGACGTGAACGGAACCCGGTCTCTGACGGCGACGGATGCACGCGATGTGTTGAATGCCGCCATCGGACTGGGCCGGGCCCTGCAATGCTGGAGCGCTGTCGTCTTCACGCTCGAAAATGAGGTGAACGTGGGCGCTCTTCAGATGACGATCGACTATGCAGCGACCGGGAGCACCTTCGTCGGCGCTGCTGATGATGTTCAGTGCACGGGCCCTGCGGGTGACGATGTGATTGTCAGCTTCAACAATGATGAGGACGCATCCCGGCTGCATATAGCCCTCGCTTCCCTGCGCGGGATCGATGCACCGGCCATCATGGCGGCGTGCAGTTTCCATCAGCCCGACTACGACCTTGTCGAGTCCGACTTTCGGGTGACGGTAAACGATGCAGTTGATGCCAACGTCAATCCGATCACCGACCCCTTTGTAAGCGTGTCCTTCTGACGCGCCGGCCGATCCGGCTTGCTTGCTCGCACGGCCGCGGGCACGCTCCGTCGGGTGAAAGCTCTCGTACAACGAGTCTCCCGAGCCGGCGTCTCGGTCGAGGGCGAGGTTGTCGGCCAGATCAACGCCGGGCTCTGCGTGTTGATCGGGGCAGCGCGCGAAGATTCCGAAAGCGATGCGCGCCTTCTCGCAGACCGCATCGTGGGTCTGCGGATATTCGAGGACGAGAGCGGCAAAATGAACCGCTCGCTGCTCGATGTCGGCGGCTCCCTTCTGGCAATCTCCCAGTTCACGCTTCTGGGCGATACCCGGCGCGGCAGGCGGCCGTCGTTTGTCAATGCGGCACCCCCCGAGGTCGCCGAGCCGCTGGTGGAGTGCGTCGTCGAAGCGGCGCGCAGCCATGGGGTCGCGGTTGCCACCGGACGCTTCCGCACCCATATGCAGGTGGAGATTCACAACGACGGTCCCGTGACGCTGATGCTCGATACCCGGGAGAAGCGTAGTGGCTAGAGCGGGGTTCTGGCCGATCGGCGGCTATCTGATCTCGTTCCGCACCGACGGCCGCTGGTACGCCGACGACGAGGTGATCGCCAACGAGCGCATCGCGCGGCTGTTCTCTCAGCACGTACAGTACGATGAAAAAGATGGCTGGGTGATCGACCTCGGTATCGACCGGCAGGCTGTTACCGTCGAAGATACCGGGCTTGTGGTTGTCGCAGTGCAGGCATCTCGACAGAGCCCGTCCGCCGCGGGCCCGGGCGGCGAGACGATGGAGGTCCGGACCAATGACGGCGTGGTCTCCGCGCTCGATCCCGCGACTCTGAAAGTCGGAGACGGGAATGTTCTGTACTGCGAAGTCGACCGCGGCGAGCGAGGCGTCATTCGGGCGCGGTTTCTGCGTCCGGCCTACTACGCGCTCGCCGAAAAGATGGAAGACAGCAGTGAGGGGCCGGTGCTTGTCTGCGGTGGAAAACGTCATCGGATCGAGCTGCCGTCCTAGGTCAGGCCATGCGGATTGTTCTGGTTCGACCCGAGATTCCTCAAAACACGGGCAGCATCGCGCGGCTCGCAGCGGCGACGCGAACGCCGCTCGATCTGGTCGGTCCGCTGGGTTTCTCGCTCGAGGATCGGTACCTGAAACGAGCCGGGCTCGATTACTGGCCGCTGGTTGACCTCTGCGTTCACGAGAGCTGGGAGAGCTATCTCGAGTCGGCACAGGCCTCTGCAGGCCGGATGATCGCCTTCTCGGCGCGAACCTCCGCGACCTATACAGACTGCGACTATCGAGAGGACGATCGGTTGATTTTCGGTTGCGAGACCAAAGGGCTGGGCGCCGAGCTTCTCGCGACATTCGGCGAAGATGTGTACACGATTCCGATTGATGAGCCCGGCGTGCGCAGTCTCAACCTGTCCAACGCGGTTGGGATCGTGGTTTATGAGGCTCGCCGCCAGCTGGGTCTGTGAAACCCTTCAGCCGAACGACCATTTGCGGGCCGGTTCCGACCCCTCACGCCACTCCATGCACTGGACGTCGAACCAGATCGGAAGGAGAAATTTCACGTAGAACGCGTGCACGACCACCGCACCCTGGTCGAGGTCGTCGTATCGTTGAATCGATACCCGGTCGTCCTTGCGCTGGTAGCGCTCGCACTTCTCCAGAATCGCATCGACCTCCGCACGCGTGTCGAGAAGCATGCCGAGATGGTCGAATCCGGGTGAGGTCAGCGGCGTGTCACTCTCGGCAATGAGAATGAATTGGCTGACCTCGTCATCCGTGTGCAGCAGCAGGTTATTCTGCTCGAACAACGGGATGTCGATCGCGCCCCATCCAAAAATCTCCCCGTAGAATTCGGTGATTTCGGCGCGGCCCCCTGGCTCGTCGAGCATGCCTCGGGGAACGGTGAGCTCCATGTGGTTGAATCGCATCACTTCTCCTCATTCAGGCGACAGCGGTGTTTTCGGCTGCCGCGACACGCATGGGGACTCCATCGACTTCCAGCGCGAGGCCGTGCATCGCCTCGCAGACCGTGCCCGTACGATAGACCTTTCTTGCTCATCGCTTCTTCCCCGGCCGATTCCGCTAACCGCTTTCGCCGACGATCAGTCCGATAGGATCTCTTCTGGAAACTCGACCACACGGTCGCTCAAAGTCAGTATCAGGAATCGGTGGAAGTCATCGCAGGCGCGCTCCCAGCCGATCGCCGGCCAGAATCTTCCGTTCAGACGAGTCTTCGATTCCCGCGCGAACTCGCCGCGGGCAAAGTTCACGCACCGATCACGGTCGACCAGAAGGTCATTGTCGCAATTGAACACGATGGCCGGCGGGTGGCGATGCGGTAGCTCGAACGGCGAGCTCGCTGCCAGGTCCTGCATCCAGCGGACAGGTTCCTCGCCGACCAGTGCGGTGTCGTGACTCGTCTTCGCTACAGGTCTGGGAGCCTGGACCGGGCCTTCATGACGTCGGGCCCGCCGGCGCTCGAGCATTCCCATCGCGCGATCGTAGGCGCTCGCGGCATGGATAGGTTCACACGGGGCAAAGAGTCCAAGGGCAAGGGATTCGACCTGTTGCGAGACGGTCAGCGCAACACACGCCCCCACATCGGCACCGAGCATCACCACGTTGCCGGTTTTCCCGACCGATGACGCCACGCCCTCCGCCACCTCGCTGACCTGCTGGACGGACTGATCCCAGCCGTGGTCAGGATCGTCGGACGGTCGCGAGAGAAGAAACACGTCCCACCCGCGGTGCGCGAGCATGGATATGATGCCGCGCCAGCAGACCTCCGACTGGAAGAGTCCGGGTACGATCAGGATCGGCGCGTGGTAACGCGTCCCGGCCTCTGCCGTCTCGAGGAGCAGGCGCGTGCCGGCGATGGAGATCGTCTGCATACGCTCACGGTACTCAATGCGCGCAGCTGGCTCCACCGCCTCTCACGCGAGGGAAAGCAGGATCTCCGCGAGTTTATCCGCGTCGTGCCGGGTGTCCTCGGAATCGATCACCATATCGGCTTCGGCGATCGAAACTCCCAGCTTTTCGATTCGCTCTCGATCCTCGCGATCGAAATTCGGCATCTGGCGCGGGTCGATCAGCACGAGATCGAGGATTCGTGAAGCGTCGATATCGACCCCGGCGTCGCGTCGTACGAAGCGGATCAGGGTCTCGACGCAGTCGCTGACTCCCATGCCCAGCTGCTCGGGGTCCGCTTTCGGCCCTGCGTTCGGGATGTAGACTTTCGGGCATTGCGCTGCGGCGATCGTGCGCCCGATTCCGGAGGGCAGGAGGTTGGCAAGGAGGCTCGAGTAGAAGCTGCCGATCGGATAGCAGATCAGATCCGCATTCGAGATCAGCTTGGCGACGCGCGGGTGAACCGACGCCCGGGCCGGTGCCGTCTGGTCTGATCGTGCGACCAGGTACATATCGCGAATCGGCGAGGTGATCGGCGCGACCTCTTTGCCTGTAACGAGATGCTGCCCGATAAGGAGGGTTCCGTCTTCGAGTTCGCACGCCAGTTGCAAGTCCACGTCGGCGACCGTCCGCACGACTCCGCGCACCTCGACAAGCCGGGAGAACAGGAAAACGACCGACTCGATGTCACGGTCGGTTTCCAGGTAACCGCCGGCAAGGACGAGGTTGCCGATACTGGCACCGCGCAGGTCGAATCCGCTCGGCATACGGTCCGCGAAGTGTCGAAGGTTGACGCGAATGAGTCGCTGCATCGGCTGCGGGATGCTGGCGACTCTCGAGTCCTTTCCGGCGATCATCTCCTCCAGCCGCCGGTCCAGCTCGGTTGCCGGGACGTCGTCGGGAAATCGATACGAGAACAACTCGTAGATCTCGGGGTTGCCTCGCACTGATTCATCCGCGAGTGCCATGAGGCGATTGCGCAGGTCGCCGATCGACAGCATGCCGAACGCGTCGCGCAGCTTTGCCGAGCTTCCCCCCGAGTCGAACGGGCTGATCAGATGTATGGAGTTGTGCGTGTAGAACTTCAGCTGTCGGCTGAGGTCACGCAGGGCGGTTCCCCCGCTGAAGAACAGAATCCTCGGTCCGAGCTCCGGCACACGCAGGTATCGCTCGACCCGAAGCGGATCGGGCAGGCGGACAGTTCTGGTGACACGGACGTTCGCGCTCATGGGGCCGGGATGCTTCCGAGTCGGGCCACGACATGCAGAAGTCGGGCGAGAGTTTATCTGCAGGGGGTCTCAGACCCAGCTGTTCGCGCACGGGGCCGAAAGAACTCGAAAACAAGCTATGCGACGAACGGTGCGCCTCCCCCCCCTTGGAGGGGCTCGGCGCTGAAATGCCACGCGAAACTTTTTTCTACGACATTGGTCGCATGTCGATTCGGCATTGGATTCACAGGATAGGTCGAAGCTCTGTTCCCCTTTCGACCATGGTCGCGGATTGTCCCCGGCTTCGTGGTGGTCATAAGTCTCAAGGGGTTTTTTGAGGGTTGTCTGGTCCCCCGCGGATGAAGAAGATCAACCTGCGCGACACGCAAAGGCCCGAGCTTCGGCAAGGGTCCGCGCTCGCAGCCGCCGGGGATGTGGTTCGCTACTTGCGGTAGCCTCTCGTTCCCCCCCAAGCGCATCACCGGCGGCTGCTCCCTTTTCTCTCCAGTCCCGCCTCGGCTCCACTCGCCCGTCGGGCAGAGTTCACTCGTCGCGGGATGTCTCCGGAGCGACGCTCTCGAAAATCAACGCCTTGTCGAGCACCGGCAGCATGATGAGTTCAACGCCGGCGGCCGAGGTGCGCTCGGCGAGCCAGTCCATGGTGGCCGCCACATCATCGAGTAGCCGCGGGGTCGGCACGAGCTCACGGGAGAGAGGGCGCGTGAAATCGTCCCAATGAATCGGTGCGACACGGCTTGCACCGACGGCCTCTACGATCTCGCGGTAGTAATCGTTCCGGTAGTCGACGCCTGCACGCCCCAATCCACCGATGCCCAGCAGAACTACATCCGCCTCTCGGTTTTCGAGTGCACCGGGCACGAAGCCTGCGCTGCCTTGGATCAGAATGCTTCCGAGCGGGTGTTCGACGAGGACGGAGAAGCTCTTGCCCTCGAGGTATTCGAAGATCGATGCCGGCTGGATCAAAGGCTCGTCGATCGGCTTGTCGAGCAGCGACTCTCCGAAAGGCAGAGGATAATGCCGTGAGTCAATGAGGGTGACAGTGAACTCACCGAACTGGATCGGTTGTTCCGGTTGCGGAACAAGGATGCGCTCCTCGTCCAGCCCCCAGCCTCTGCCGACATTGGCGGTAGACTCGGACCCGACCAGAATCGCGTCGGTGAGTTCAGCCACGAAGGGCGAGTCCATGGCGTGATCGTAATGAGAGTGGACGGTAATGACGGCAGCAAGATCGAAAACCCCGGCCGCATCGAGTGCTGCGGCGATTCGTCCTTTATCGGATTCGACCTTCGCACCCGCTACGCCCATTCGAAGAATGCCCGGCGGCCGACTGAAGAAGCCATCCGTCATCAGATTCGTTTCGCCGTCCGACAGCAGAACGGTTGATACGCCAAGGAACGTGACTGTAACGCGATCTGCTGCTGCGTTGTTGTCGGAGGAATCGCGAATTGCAGGGACGACCGGCAACAGGAAGCGATCGAATTCGGAGAGATCGGGAGAGTCGAACCGGAGCTTTGCAAGCCAGGCTCCGCCCACAAGGACCGCGACGATCAGCAGCGACACCGCAATCTTCAAAATCCGCATGGCTGATCTCAGTCTTCTCGTGCTTGCCGATTCTTTGCTGCGTCGATGATCGCCGCGCCGGCAGACGAATCAATCTCGATATCGGTGATCTCCGTAAGCATGGCGACCATTCGATAGAATCCGACGATCACGATCAGCTCGACGATCTGCTCTGCGTCGAGGTGCTCGTGCGCCGCCGCAAACGTCTCATCCCCGACGCGACAATCGCTCGCGGCCTCCTCGGCGAAGCGGAGCGCCGCGGCCTCGACGCCGGAGAAACACGCGGCCGCTGTCTCGCCTGCCTCCAGCGCGGCAATCTGCTCATCCGTGCATCCGACGGCTTTCGCTATCGGTACGTGTTGTGCCCATTCGTAACGCCCGCCGGAAATTCGGCCAACGTGGAGGATCACAAGCTCCCGGACCCTGACGTCGAATGTCCGGCTTCCGAGCAGGGCGGTGCCGAGCCCGAGAAATCCTCGTAACGCAGTGGTCGAATTCGCGACCATTCGAAAGATGTTGAGCTGGGCCGGAAGCGCTGCGAGAACCTCGCCCACCGCCTGCGGTGCAGTCTCCGGGTCGACGTAGGGAAGCCTGGCCATCGCGATCCTCCGTTTCGGTGCCGATGCTCGATCGGCCGCCACTCCACGAACGATGTCTGCTGCGCGAGGGTGAGGGAACCCGATGAAATGGCTTTAGAAACTTACTCGTAGCGCATCGCGGAAAGAACATCTTCGCGAGCGGCGAAACGCGCCGGCACATAGGCAGCTGCGGCGGCTGCCAGCGCGGCCAATCCACATGCGCGGGCAGCCGTGACCCACGGAAAGTGAAAGTCGATGATCCAGCCGAGGAAGTAGGTTGCGTGGAAGTTCACCCACATCCACGCCGACAGGCTGCCGCCGACGATTCCGAGGCTCAGTCCGGCGAGGATCATGACCCATGCCTCGATCATGATGATACGCTGGAGCTGGAGCGGCGTCGCACCGGTTGCACGCATGAGCGCCAGCTCTCGCTTGCGCTCGGAAACGCTTGATACCACCGCGTCGATGATCCCCGTTATCGTGACGATGATCAGGAAAAGCTCGAGAACACCGGTCGCCTTGAACGACTCTTCGAATTCGCGCCGCTGAAGGTCGATCACCTCCTGATGATTCTGAACCCGGAGATCGTCGCGGGACCCCAGCATGGCCGTGACCCTGCCGCGCAAGTCTTCTGAGGGCACGCCCGGCGAGGCGTGCAGCAGGATCCGGCTGACGCGCAAATCGTTCCAGTGCAGCGCGAACGTCGCGCTGTCGAGAATCACGCTGCCGCGGTCCGAGGTGTAGTCGACGATAATTCCGGCGATGGGCAGCCGCAGTACGCCGGAGGGGGTGGGAAGTTCGAGGACGTCACCTGCCTTCAACTCGGTAAAGTGAGCGAGAGTCTGCGAGATCAGCACCGCTCGAGCGTCGCGCACGCGCGCGAGTGCATCGACCGGCTCACCCTCCACGAACCATTTCCCGAAGGTTTCGGGATCCAGGAAAGAACGGGTGGCGGCCAGCACCGAAATGCGGTGTTCGTTGAGGCGCTGTCCGGGGAGCAATCGGAACGCATCGATCCTCCGCACGCCCTCGACGTCAGCGAGGCGCGCCATTTCGTAGGCATCGATCGGGTCTTCGAGCCAGCCTCCTTTGGTATGATTCGAAGAAACCACGAGATCCGCGTTCATGAAGTCGGCAATGAACGCGTCGATCGATTTTTCAAAGCTGTGACCGAGGCCTGCGAACGTGATCTGGGTCGCGACCGCGAGCGCGAGCGCTGCGACTGCCACTGCCGATCGTCGCGCGGAAACCGAAATATTCTGAGCAGCGATCAGCCCGGTGACGCCGAGCCCGCGCTCGAGCAGTGGGCTGATCCGGGTCGCGAGCCACGCAACAGCCGGAACGCTGAACAGCACAAACGCGATGAACCATGTAATCGAGACGATGTTGCCCAGCGTCGCCGATTTCCAGCGGATCTCGAGCGGTATCGAGGCGGCAGCCGCGAGGCCGAGCACCAGCGCAAGCAACAGCAGTCGACGACTCGATCCGGTATCGCGTTGCACCGCCAGTGGCTCCTGGTTGATCGCGGAGATGGGGTCCATACGCAGCGTACGCATGGCGGGAACCACGGCTCCCGCGATCGCGGCGGTCGTTCCTGCCATGACAGCGATACCGAAGGCGCCCGCATCAAGCGCCGGGTTGTCGCCCGCAAAAGGATAAAAGTAGATCATGCTCATCGTCTCTCGGACCAGCTCGGACAAACCGAATGAGATCGCGAGTCCGGCGATGGCGCCGATGACCGATGCGGCAAGGCTGACAAGGATGACTTCACCAACAAGCATCGCGACGATCTGGCCCGGGGTGACCCCGACGGCACGGAGGGTTCCGAGGCTACGAGTCCGCGCGCGTACGGCGGTTGATGTTGCGCTGTAGACGACGAAGACGCCGGCCACGAGCGCCAGCAGCCCGAACGCCTGCACGGTCGACTGGAACGACTCGATTATGCGCGCGAATTCGACTCCTCGCTCGGCCGGTGTAACGACCTCGAATCCGGGGCCAAGAGCTTCATACAGGCCGTCTCTGACCGACTCGATTCGTGCGTCAGGGTCGAGAATGATGTCGATCCGATCAGCAACATCGCCGAGTCCCAATACCGTTTGCGCCTCGACCATATCGAGGACGAGCAGATCGCGGGCGGCGGCCGCAAGCGGTGAGCCGTTGGCAAGTCTGCCGACAATCTCGAGCGTTACCGTACCGGCCGCGCCTGCCAGTCGCGCCGACCTTACCGACGGCGCCGGTGCTGCGGTCGCGTCTCGCGTCGCGACGGCGGCGCCTGGCTGAATCAACAAGGTTGCTGGATTCGCGCCACCGTCGAGCCGTATCCCGTAAGCCGCGGCGAGACGCTGGTCCGAAAAGTCCGCTGCAAAGATTCTCTGACGCTCGGGCCGATCTGCCAGTGGCACGATCGTATCGAGCACGGCGGAGGCGGTCTCGACACCGTCTACCGATGCCAGCGCGGGCACGAGCCGTACGGCGACTCGCTGCTCTGCACCTGGCGCGATCACCTGGAGCGCGGTGCGCCCGGCAAGCATCCTAGCGGACCGCTTCAGGTGCTCCGTAATCGAACCATTGACGATATTGACTGCGGTCAGGAGTGTTACCCCTGCGGCGATCCCGCTGAACATGAGCAGAGCCCGCAAAGGCGTCTGACGAAGCTCTCGAAGCGAGATGGTCGAGATCAACCGCAGCATCGGTCGCCTCAGTGAACCGTGTCGGGCGGATCGGTTCCGCCTGGCTCACGGAACGAGAGGTCTTCGACAATCTCTCCATCGACGATCCGGACCGCGCGATCGCAGGTCGAGGCCCAGACCGGATCATGTGTCACGATCACGATGGTTACCCGAGTCTCGTCGTTGAGATCGCGAAGCAGATCCATGACCTGTCGCCCGGCTGTCGAATCGAGGTTGCCTGTCGGCTCATCGGCAAGAATCACCCGGGGTTCGATAACCAGAGCACGCGCGATGGCGACGCGTTGCATCTCTCCGCCGGAAAGCTCAGCAGGCTTGTGCTGGGCGCGGGCGCCCACGTCGACCAGGTCGAGGGCCTCAGCCACCCGCTCCCGTTCTTCCTCGCGTCCCACGCCGTCGAGCCGGAGGGGAAGCGCCACGTTCTCCCACGCCGTCAGATATGGAAGCAGATTGAAGAACTGAAAAACGGTCGCTACCTCACGGCGTCGCATGAGCGTCAGTTCATCCACGGTCATCCCAGTCAGCTCGCGGTCGGCGATGCGGATCGCGCCGCGATCGGGTGTGATGAGGCCCGCTGCGAGATGGAGCACGGTGCTCTTGCCCGCGCCGCTCGGGCCGACGATTGCGCACATCTCGCCGGCGGGGATGACCAGATCGAGGTCTTCGAGAGCGAGCACGCGGGAGCGCCCGTTGCCGAAAGTTTTCGTTACGGAGTCAAAGCGTATCATTGCGAATGAGAACCGGCCCGCGTCGGGCCGGGGAGTCAGAATGTCCGAACGATCTTCCGCTCGATGTGTTCGAGCCAGGTGATATCGGCACGAACTCTCATTTCAGCGCCGTCCATGATCAAGCCGACGACCTTCATGTTGACGCCGGATTTTTCCAGTTTGCGACGTCGCCGCGCGATTCGCGCGAGTCGGGTCAGATAGATTCCGCGTTGTTGCTTGATGAGGTCTGCCAGCGCTTCGACATTGTCGTCGCGAAGAAAAAGAAGTCGCAGGGATATTTCGTCGCGAAGCGGCTGGGGGTCATCGGAAACCGGTTGAAGAAGCCAGTCATCGAGACTCTGACGACCGCGTTCGGTCAGTCTGTACACTTTCTTGTTCGGGCGCCCGCTCTGCACTTCCTCGACGGCCTCGAGGTCGCCGCGTTGCTCGAGATGATCGAGGACTCGGTAGAGCCGCCCGTAATTCACCTGCCAGAAATCGTCGGAGAGGGCGTCGAAGTCGGCTTTGAGTTTGTAGCCGTGGACGCCTTCGGGCTGCGACGCTACAAGTCCGAGCACCGCGTACTTAAGATTTCCTGATCTCATTTTCGTTCCGATGCCTGCGAAGAGCGGGCGGCTTCGTCGTTGTGGCAGTGCACCACGCCTCTTGTCCCTGCGTCAAGCCGCTACGCGGTTGCCGCCCGGACCGCCTGTTCCGTTTCGGAATAGGGTGCTTGCCCGCGAGAAAATCATCGAGTTTTCGGGGATTTTCGTTCCTGTGGGACCGGGCCCGTCCGACCGGGCCGGGCGCCTGTCGAGGCCGCGCTGCATGCGCTTCCTGCAGCGATGGGGGCACCACTTTCAATCACGCAGCGCGGCAATCGGCAGCTCCGGGCGGCTCGGTCAGGTCTCCTCTCGTGGCAGCGATCTCAGGATGCTGCGCACCGTCTCGCGCAGAGCCTGTGGATCGAGTTGCAGGCGACGGCAGACGTTCTCGAACGAAAGCAGCCAGTCCTTGTCGGTGCTTTCGAACCAACGGATCGCATCGAGGCAGCGATATCGTTCGGTCGGGCCCGCGCAGTCGGGACAGATCCCGCGCCGCAGATCAACGAAGGCCTCCGTCAGCACGGCGGAGGAAAGCCGTTCGCAGCCGATCGTCGAGTCACTCGAGCTCTCATCGTCGGGCGGCTCGGCTGCTGGCATGGCCAGGATGATCCGCAGTTGTTGCTGCCAGCAACGCGGGCAGTCGTTTCGGCCCTTGCCTACGGCAGCGCGTTGCGCGGAGGTCGCGGAGGCATCCGTCTCGAACTCGCGGTGCTCCGCCCGGCGTTCATCCGGGGTTGTCGATTGGTTCTCGAAAACTCTGCTCACGGTTTCCTCCTGTCGCTTCTGCATCGCGTTTTTCCTGGCGGCCCGCTTCCCGCTCTGTTTATCAAGACTCCTCTTGCCCTCTCGCTATTCGATCTCCTTTGCCGCTCGTGCGAAAAACCTTTGTTTTCAAGCGAGTCCGGCGGCGGTTGCGAAGCGGTCGTGATCCGGGTTTCTGTTCCACTCGTACTCCGCGAGATCGGCGAGCAACCTTGCTCGATCCTCTCCCACCAGACGCGCAATGACGCCGAGCGCCATATCGATGCCTGCACTCACGCCAGCGGATGTGACGACCTCTCCCTCATCGATCCACCTTGCATGCGTCTGCCATTCAACTTTCGGTCCCTGGGAACGGACCCAGTCGAATGCCAGTTTGTTCGTCGTCGCCCGCCTGCCGTCCAGCAGCCCGGCGCGAGCGATCAGGGCCGCGCCGGTACATACGCTCATCGTCAGTGACGCGTCTCGACCGCGGGCCGCAAGCCAATCAATGAAGCGAGGGTCGTCAACGAGCTCGCGCGTGCCCCACCCGCCGGGCACCAGCAGCGCGTCAGGCTCGGGGCAGCCGTGAAGCTCGTACTCAGCGACGACTTGTTGCCCCTGCCGGCTTCTCACCGGCCCGCTTGCCGGCGCGACCGTGAAGATTTCGAACACGTCGGGTGCATTCCCGAAGATCTGCAGTGGTCCGAAGACGTCGAGGGTCTCGAAGCCCTCAAAAAGAACCGCTGCGAGCCTGAGAGGCGCATCGTTCATCGAAACTCCTCCGATCCGCTGCTGCACGAATCACGGAAACCGGGCTTGTCGTTCGGACACTCCACCGCACCCGGAAGGCAGGGCGTCGCTCTCGCTCAGCAAGTTAGAACCACTGAGGGGCGCTGGCAATGACATGATTTGAAAGCGCCCGAGCAGCTGCGAAAGACGGTCGCGAGAGGCAACCACGCGGCACCTTGTTCCGTAAGGTGGCGAGTGCAAGATAGCTCTCGATGAGTCCACCCGACGTTCTCGAAAGCGGGCACACCGGGCAGTCGCCCGACCGCCCCTGCCCGCATTGCGGTCTGCTCATCCGTGCGCGGGCGCTCCAATGCAGACACTGTCATCGCTGGTTTCGCAGCGATGAGGCGAGCGACGATGACGAGGCAACTTCCGGATCGCGCGATTCGGCGGAGCGGCTTTTGAACGGCGAGCGCTGGTCGCGTGGGCAGCTTCCGAGGCACCTGATCGCGCTCTGGGTGCTCACGCTGGGCGCGTACCACCTCTACTGGTTTTACAGGAACTGGCGCGACCTGGCCGAGCTCAGCGGCGCGCCGATTCGACCGGGGTGGCGGACGGTCGGGCTGATCGTGCCGATCGTCAATATCTTGCTCGTTCACAATCTTTTCAAAACCATCGGGCTGCTCGCCGACGAGGATGGGGAAGATCCGGGCTATTCGCCGCGTTTTCTGACCGCGGTGTACTTCGTGCTCATCGCGCTGGCCAATCTGCTCCAGCTCCCGGTGCTCTCGCTCCTGACGGTGGTCGTGGTTTTGCCCGTGCAGAACGCGCTCAATCGTGCCTGGGCCAGACGGGAGCCGGGACTTCCAATCCGAGAGGAATTTGCCGGATACGAGCTTCTGATCATCGCCGTGGCACTGGTCGCGTCCTTCGCTCTGGCGACCCGGTTGTGAAAGCCGGGGCCGTCGGCATGGCGGTGACGGCACGTCTCGGCTAGGCTCCCCGCGCCGTGTATCCGATCATTCTGCAGCTCGGGCCGATAACGATCTACAGCTTCGGCGTGCTCATGGCGCTGGGATTCTATGTCGGCGCGACGGCGGCCGTTGCCGAATTCCGCCGCAGAGGCGGAGACGGCGAGCAGATGTGGAATCTGCTGGTCTGGGTATTTCTGGCCGGACTCGCCGGCTCGAAGCTGCTCTCTGTCGCGGCCGATATTCCGGCCTTCTTTCGCAGCCCGCTGACCGTATTGTTCTCCGGCAGCGGGTTCGTCTGGTACGGCGGGCTGATCGGAGGATTTGTGGCCGCCGTTCTGCTGCGAAGACGCTACGACATCCCGATGTCGACGATTATCGACTGTTGCGCGCTCGGGCTTCCGATCGGACAGGCGATCGGTCGTCTGGGGTGCCACGTCGCCGGCGATGGCGACTGGGGGATCGTGACCGACTTGCCATGGGGCGTGGCGTACACGAACGCCATCATCGGCTGGGATTATTCGGAGGGCACGACCGTCCACCCGACGCCCCTGTACGAGGCGGCAGCGTATACCACGATTTTCCTCGTCCTCTGGCGACTCCGCAGACGTGATCTGCCGCCGGGAGTGTTGTTCAGCCTGTATCTCGTTTCCTCGGCGACGGCGCGATTTCTCGTCGAGTTCATCCGCATCAACCCGGAGGCCGCTCTCGGACTCACCCAGGCGCAGCTGATCGCCATAGCGCTGTTCAGCGGCGGCGCGTTCTGGCTCTTTCACACCTGGCGCGGCGGTGTGTCGCGAACGGACGTTCAGCAGGGGGCGGACGCGTGAGAACTGTTGCTCGTGCACTGACGATAATTCTGCTTTGCGCTGGAATTGCCGGCCTGGCGCCGGGCTGTACCGGTGAGTCCGGACCGGTTGTCGGCGAACTGGCGCCCGACTTCGTGCTCCCGAGGCTCGACGGGACGGTCCAGAAACTATCCAACCATCGCGGGAAGGTCGTGATGGTCAATCTGTGGGCGACCTGGTGTCCGCCTTGTCTGGCCGAGATGCCCGTCCTGGATGACATCGTTCGCACCTACGGTCCGCGAGGTGTCGTCGTGCTGGGGGTGGCGAGCGACGATGACCGCGACGCGGTAGCGCGATTTGTCAGCAAGGAATCGCCCGAGATGGAGATTCTTCTCGACCCGGGCGGTGCAGTCGGTACCCAGTATGGTATAACGGGCTATCCGGAGAGTTTCCTGGTCGATCGCGAGGGGCGCTTGTACGGCAAGTTCATCGGCCCCCTGCCGGAGATCGACGGAAAGCCGGGGCCCGAGGTCACGTCCGTGCTCGAGAAGCTGCTGGGCTGACCACGACGCCAAAAGCTGTCGGGCCGGGATTCCGGGGTGGAGGGGTGGACCGTAGCGGCTGCCGGTTTTCGATTTGATCCGACTTTACAATGCGCTGAAGCGATATCCCTCGGGCCGCGTCGCGTTTCGCGACCTCAGCCTCCACGTTCCTCCCGGAGAGCTGGTGCTGGTCACCGGGCCGACGGGCTCGGGCAAGTCGACTCTGATGCGCGTCCTCTTCGCGGAGGAGAAACTGACCAGCGGTCGCGCGGTCGTCAATGGACGCAACCTCAACCGCCTCGACGCACCGTCGCTGGCGGGTCTTCGGCGTGAGCTGGGGCTGGTTTTCCAGAATCCGCGACTGATCGACCGACTTCCGGTCGTTGAAAATGTCGCTCTCGCGGCAGAGGTCGGGGGTCTGTCCCATGGGAAGGCGCGGGTTCGCGCTGAGGAGCTCATCGACCTGATCGGTCTCGAGGAGCACAAACATGCCTCTCCGCGTGTCCTTTCGGCGGGCGAGCGACAGCGTGTGAGTATCGCGCGCGCCTTGATCAATCGCCCGGCGCTTCTGCTGGCCGATGAGCCCACCGGTTACCTCGATCCGGACGCGAGCCTTGAAATCATCGAACTTCTCAAGGAAGTTAACCGCGACGGAACGACGGTTATGATCGCGACACACGATCAGGATGCGCTGGCGCTCTTGAGCTGCCGAACCCTCCTCATGTACGAGGGACGGCTCATCGAGGAAGACCAGCGAATAGCGGTCGAGCTGTGAGCCGCAGCGCGTCTTCGCGCCAGCCGATTTCCTATTTTCTCCGCCGAGCGATCGACAGCATTCTCGCCACGCCCGTTATCTCGGGCGTAACCATCACCAGCATCGCCGTCAGTGTCATGCTCGCCGGCGCCGTTCTTCTGGTCGGTCACAACGTATTCCGTCTTCTTCAAAGCTGGGGACAGGCCGGAGTCGATGTTTCCATCTATCTCGAAGGGGAGATGGGAGAGGACCGAATCGTCGAATTGAAGCACGCTTTTTCCGAGGACGCAGCCGTTGTCGGGGTTCGCTACGTCTCGCAGGATGAGGCGTGGCAGTTTCTCGCGGACAATCTCGGCGACAGTGCGGAGCTGCTCGACGGTCTGGACGCTTCACTTTTGCCGGCCTCGCTCGAGGTATCGCTCGGGCGGGGGACCGACGAGCTCGGGCTCGAGACGCGGCTCGAGACCTGGCGTACGATTCCGGAGGTCAATGACGTCCAGTACAACCGGCAATGGATCGATCGGGTTCGCAACGCGATGAGCATTGTCTACTGGGTCGCGTGGGCACTGGGCGCTCTCGCGCTGATTGTCTCGGCGATCATTGTCGGGGCGACATTCCAGCTGGCCGCGTTCTCCCGTCGCGAGGAAATGGAGGTCATGCGACTTGTCGGTGCCGTAGGCGTTGTCTATTGGGGGCCGGTCCTGCTCGCGGGACTTTTCGAGGGCATCATCGGCTCATTCGCCGCGATCGGCATGCTCAGCCTGATCTACCAGATCACGGCGACGCCGATCACCACCGAGCTTCCGATGCTGCTGGAGACGCTGGATTTCCTGACGGCCGGGCAGTGCTTCACGCTGGTATTCTGGGGTGCGTTGCTCGGCATGCTGGGCAGCTGGCTCGGCATGCAGAGATTCGGCAAGGCGAACTGAGCGATGCCCCGCAGGTCGAGTCCGGCCACCGCGGCCGCGTTCCTTCTCACCCTCACGCTCTCGCTGATCTGTTCGCCGCGCCTCGCCGCAGCTCAGGAAGAGACACAACAGCGCCTCGACGATGTCGTGCGCGATCGTGCCCGAGCCGAGGCCCTGGCAGCCGAGCGCAGCGTTCGGGAAGAGGATCTCCTCGCGGAGGTGCGCGCGATCGATTCGCGGCTGCTCAACGCGGGGCGCAAGCGGCAGGCGCTGCAGGATGACGAAGCGGATCTCGAAGAAGAATACGCTCTGCATCTCCAGCGGATCGATCTGATTCAGGCTGAGTACGAGCGCGCGCGATCATTGCTGTCCAAACGGCTCACCAGCATTTACAAACGCGGCCGGCTCGGCAGCAACCGCGTTCTTCTGCAGGCCGCCGCGTCATCGGAACCTCTGCGCATGGCCCGCTATCTTGCCGCGGTATCCCGCAGCGACAGCGCACTCCTCGGTGACTACGAGACCGTGCGTCGCAGACACGAGTCCGCGTTGCGCGAGCTCGACGATCGCAAAGCCGGCCTGGCTGAGAAGAAGGATCTGCTGGAAAGGGAACGGGCTCTTTACGAGAAAGCGAGAGCGGACAAGACCGTGCTTCTGGCGAGTCTGGAGAAGGATTCCGATGCCGACCGCTCACGCCGGGAAGAGTTGCTCGTGATCGAGAACGAGCTGCGCGAGATTCTCGAATCGTCGGCTCTGCCTTCTCAATCGGACGATGAGGCGAGAGCGCAAGCAGAAGACGCGGATCGTAACTCGGGCGGTGACGCGGTCTCCTCGAACTCCGATCCGACTCGAAGAGGCCGTCCTCGCTTCGGGCGTGCGACGCTTCGCCCGCGTCGCCGCACCGAGTACCCCGCGTTCGAAAACATGAAGGGTGAACTCGCTGCGCCGGTCCGTGGGGAGATCCTTTCCACTTACGGGCAGAAGCGTGCCAGCGGCCGGGTTCAGCAGGGAGTGCTGGTGCGAGCCGGCGGCGACATGCAGGTGGCGAGCGTCGCAGGCGGTGAGATCGTCTTCTCGGGGCCGTTCCCCGGCCTGGGCAATACGATCATCATCAACCACGGGGACCGTTTCCATACCGTCTACGCTCACCTCGATGCCCTGCAGCACGAGGTCGGGGAGCGGGTGCGAGCGAACGAGGTCGTCGGCACGCTGGCGGGCTCCGAACCCGTTTTGCACTTCGAGCTCCGGGCACAGGGCAAGGCCGTCGATCCGACGGCGTGGTTCGCGGGCGGTTACTCCGCGTTCGCCAGGTAGCCCCCCGAATGGACAAGGGGCGGGGCCGGCGGGACGGCCGTGTCGGAACTCGCCCGCTGCGACCTCTTTTTATCGCGGTTTTCATTCCGGTCCGGTGCGGTTTCCGCGGCCGTGCGGCCGGTGTCCGTTCGAGCAAGGCTCTTGATTGTTCGTCAGAACCGGCTTGGCTATACTCGGCAAGCGATGTTGGAGCAGCGTTCCCGTAAAAAACCCCTTCTGGCACTGGCACTTGCGCTGGTCGTCGGACTGGCCGTCCTCCTCAGCCCGTGGGTCAGGAACGTTGCTACTGCAGCGCGCGACACCTACGAGAGCCTCGAGACCTTCGCCAACATCATCCATGTTGTGCAGAAGCACTACGTCGAAGACGTCTCGACGGAGGAGCTGATCGAGGGCGCGATCAACGGCATGATGCTGTCGCTCGACCCGCACAGCGCCTACCTGACGCCCGAGCTCTACCGTGAGCTTCAGGTCGATACCCGCGGGACCTTCGGCGGGCTGGGTATCGAAATCACCATTCGCGAAGACGTTCTGACGATCATCACGCCGATCGAGGATACGCCGGCCTATCGCGCCGGGGTGAAGCCGGGAGACCAGATCATCAAGATCGACGGTGCGCTGACGAAGGGCATGTCGCTGATGGAGGCTGTTTCGAAAATGCGCGGCCCGAAGGGCACGCCGGTTACGCTGACGTTGCGCCGCGCGAACAACCCCGAGCTGCTCGATGTCGACATCACCCGCGAGATCATTCGCGTGAAGAGCGTGAAGGACATGAAGCTGTACGAGAACAAGTACGGCTACGTGCGCGTCGCACAGTTCCAGGAAGGTACGTCTCGTGAGCTCGCCGCGGCGATCGATTCCCTTTCGGAGGAATCGGACTCCAACGATATCGGCGGGCTGATCCTCGACCTCAGGCACAACCCGGGCGGTCTGCTCAGCGAGGCCGTGAAGGTTTCGGACTTGTTCCTCGACGCCGGCCTCATCGTCTACACCGAAGGCCGTGTCAGCAACCAGAAGCAGCGTTTCCTCGCCCACAACGACGGGACGGAGCGGGAGCGACCGATGGTCGTCCTTGTCGACGAAGGCTCGGCGAGCGCCTCCGAGATCGTCGCCGGCGCTCTTCAGGACCACAAGCGAGCCGTGATCGTCGGAACAGAAACCTTCGGTAAGGGCTCGGTCCAGACGATTCTGCCGCTCGATCAGAGTTCAGCGCTACGTCTGACGACCGCGCGTTATTACACGCCTTCGGGCCGCTCGATCCAGGCGACCGGAATCACGCCGGATGTGCACGTCGAGCCGGTGGTCCAGGTGGCTGCCGCGTCGGAGCGGTTCAGCGTCCGCGAGAACAATCTTTCGGGGCACATCAAGAACGAGCAGGTAGCGAGTGACGCAGCCGATGATTCCGGCATCGGCGATCCACAGATCGAGCGTGCTCTCGATCTTCTGAAAACATGGAATGTTTTCAGCCGCTTCCAGGATAAAGGTCTGGCCGTTCAGACCGCCGGTAACGACGCCCCGGCAGGTGAGTAGGGACTCCCCACTGCGCTCAGCGCCGGCGGGGCGGGGCGCCGATCAGCGGCCCGATGAGGAGGCGCCGTTCAGTGTCTCCGAGCTCCTCGGCCTGGTCTCCGAGACCCTCGAGCAACAGTTTTCTCGAGTCCTCGTCGTCGGCGAGATCACCAGTTTCAAACGTGCCGCCAGCGGCCACTGTTACTTCACCCTGTCTGACAACGACGCTGCGGTCGACGCGCTGATCTTCCGGCAGAGCGCGTCACGTCTCGCGTTCCATCCCGAGGTCGGCGACGAGGTCGTTTGTCGCGGCAATATGGCGGTGTACGCAAAGCAGGGGCGTATGCAGCTGTACGTCCAGGCGATGAAGCCGGTTGGCGAAGGGGCGGCGCAGCGCGCTCTTGAAGCCCTCAAGCGGAAGCTCGAGGCCGAGGGGCTGTTCTCCGATGACCGCAAGCGACGCCTGCCTTTTCTGCCGAAGACGATCGGAGTGGTCACCTCACGCTCCGGAGCGGCCCTTCACGACATTCTGACGACGTTGCGTCGTCGATACCGCGGCGTGCGGGTGATTCTCAGCCCGGCGACGGTTCAAGGGGCGGAGGCACCCTCTGCGATCGTCGAAGCGCTCGGCGCGCTCGCGGAGCTCGCTCAAAAAGGCGAATGCGACGTCGCCATCGTGGGTCGCGGCGGCGGCGCCGCGGAGGACCTCGCGGCATTCAATGACGAGCGTGTGGTCAGGGCTGTCGCGGCGTTTCCCTGTCCGATCGTTTCCGCGGTCGGCCACGAGGTCGATTTCACGCTCTGTGATTTTGCCGCCGATCATCGTGCCGCGACTCCGACCGCAGCGGCCGAAGCCGTGGTTCCGGTGCGTTCGGAGCTGGTTGAGCAACTCGGTGCGCTCGATCTTCGCCTGACGACGGCCACCGCCCGCTACCTCGATACGCTTCGCCACCGCGTCGGGGACGTCGCGGGCCGATTGCGGGATCCTGCTCGACTGGTCGCGGGCGGCAGGCAGCGTGTCGATGAGTTGGCGATACGGATGGAGCGTGTGCTGACCTCGCGTTCTGTCCGCGAACGCGAGCGTCTTGCCTCCGCGCGTGCCGGCCTCGATCGCGCCGGTCGAACCCGGCGAGAGGCGCTCGATGAGCGGCTCACCGAGCTGCGTTCCGCGCTCGAGCGCGGCTTGCGCGACTCGCAGTCGCGCTCGCGTTCCCGCTTTGCCACGGCAGCGGCAAAGCTCGATGCGCTGAGTCCGCTTTCGGTGCTGGGCCGGGGCTACAGCGTCGTGACCCGCGACGACGCCCGTATTGTGCGATCCTGCGATGAGATCTCCGCGGGCGACGAGCTTTCGCTTCGTTTTCACGAGGGCCGTGCGGTCGCTCGCGTGATTTCTTCCGACCACGAGGAGTAGAGAGGAGTACAGATGGGCTGCAGCAAGCGGAGGACGACCGGACAATGGAGGCGGCAGGCAGCCATGATCCTGACATTCACGGGGCTGTCACTGGGGTCAGCAGCAGGCGCTCCGTGCAGTGCGACCGCCGGCTTCGATCCCGCTGTGTTCCTCGTCGCCCCCAGGGAGCCGGCCCAGGGCGATATTGTTCGTGTGACCATGGATATGCCGAAGGGCGCCACGGGAGGCACCGTGACGTTTCTCGGCCAGACATACCCCGGCTTCGTGTCGTCGGGGCTGCTGAACGTTTACATCGGCGTCGACATGGATACCCACGCTGGCTTGCACCCGATTCGTTACGATTTCGGTGGTGAATCGGGAAGCCGGGAGATCAGCATCCGTGCGCGAACCTACGACACCGAGCGGTTGACGGTTCCGGAAAAGTTCACCGATCTCGACGATCAGACCCTCGCCCGCGTCAACGCCGAAGCCGAACGACTCGATGCCTTGTGGAAGGGAATCTCCGGGCAGCGGCTCTGGACCGAGTCGTTCATAAAGCCGGCGACCGGCCCGAACGGTTCGCCTTTCGGGTTACGCCGCTTTTTCAACGGCAAACCGCGCCGACCGCACTCCGGACTGGACATCAAGGCTCCGGAGGGCTCTGAAGTCTACGCTTCGAACTTGGGCAAAGTCGTTCTCGCAGAAGATCTCTTCTTCACCGGCAACACTGTTGTGATCGACCACGGGATGGGGCTCTTTACACTCTATGCGCACCTCCAACGGATCGATGTGAAGGTCGGGCAGTCGGTCGAGCGAACCCAACGCCTGGGCCTGGTCGGCAAGACAGGTCGAGTGACCGGGCCGCATCTGCATTGGGCCGTGCGTCTCGGACGCATGCGCGTCGATCCGAGCACGCTCCCCGGCGTTCTCCTCTGACACCGAAGCCTGTCCGCTGCCGCCGAAGGGGACCGGCGGTTGCCTGAACCGCGAATGTGCGGCTAGACATCGCTCGTGTCCGTCAACGCGAGCTACCCCATTCTCGAGTTCGAGCGGGAAGCCGACCCGAAAGGCGAATGGATTCCCATGGCGGTTCGCATGAAGCTCGATCTGGTCGGGCTGAAGATCCGCCTCCCGGACTGGCAGGCTTTGACCTCACAGGATCGTGCGTCGCTCGTCGCGCTCGACACCGAATCGGCGGCCGGCGAGGAACAGTTCGGCATCGCTCTCGAGCTTGCGCTGGCAGCCGCAGGGATCGGCCCGGCGCAAACCCTGACGTCCGAAGATGCGAAACCCGACCGGACGAATCTGGACTGGTACGCTCCCGGACCGCCGCCTCAAAAGCTCGAGCGATCGCTGCGTGCGCTGGATCGTTCCGATCTGTGGGCGCTGACGGATCGGTTCGGGCGCTATGTTCTTTGCAAGCTGAGTCGGAAGCATGCGGATCCGCGGTTGGCGAAGGCTGCGGCAGAACTAGCCGAGAGAGCCGGGCTCGATGGCTGACGCCCCGGCTACGGTTGCCGGCGCCGACGGCCTGCTGCTCGCCGGCGGCCGCTCATCGCGCTTCGGTACCGACAAACGGTTCGCACGCCTCGACGGGGAAGGCCTCGCGCGCATCGCGCTCGGCAAGCTCCTTGAGGTGGTCAGCCGGGGCGCGATCCATGTCGCGACCGGCCGGACGGCGCGAGCACTTCCGGGGTTGGAAGACGTGCCGGCGCTCGCCGACGCCGTGGCGGACAGCGGCCCGCTTGGCGGCATCGTCGCAGGACTGCGTCGCACGCAGACCGGGATCCTCGTCCTGGCGTGCGACGTGCCCCGAGTTCGTACCGAGACCTTGCGAATGGTTCTGGAAACGGGAGAAGGCGGGGAGCATCCGGTGGCGGCTCGCTGTTCAGGCCGCTGGGAGCCACTGATCGCCTATTATCCCCGATCGGCTTCAAACCGGTTGGAAGCTGCGCTAAGGGATGGGGACCGGGCCCTGCATCGTCTGCTCGACGAACTCGACGCGATCCCCGTCGAGGTGAGAGATCCGTCCGAGCTTGCCAATGTGAACACCCCGGAAGATCTC
>CAXQPB010000045.1:0-17961 GCA_964225545.1 Candidatus Nitrosopumilus sp.
TCTCATCACGGAAGCCGGCTCCGCTCTCGGGGATGGCGCGCTGAGCGCGTGGGGCAAGCGTCTCGCGGACAAACACGCGAAGTCTGTCGAGGCCGTGTTTGCGGCGCACGGGACGTCGAGCGACGTGCCCTGGAGCGCGCTGACGCCGGCGCTTCAGACGGAGCTGCTGCATGGCAACGCGAAGTCGTCGGAAGACGAGTCTGCGAACTCGATGTTTCGCGGAATCATTCCGATCTTGACTCGACGTTACCATGAGTCGGAGTCGGAGTGGGTTCGCGGTGAACTCGAGAAGTTCATGTCGGAGAAACTCTGTGGCGCCTGCGAGGGCGCGCGACTTCGAGTCGAATCGCGTCATGTCCTGCTCTCCGACCGCGCGATTCATGAGCTGGCCGCGCTTCCGGTCTCGGAGTGCCTGAAGATCGTGCGCAGTCTGAAACTCGGACGACGCGAGCAGGAGGTCGCCAAGCTCGTTGTACGAGAGATTGTCGAGCGTCTGGAGTTCATGGAGAAGGTCGGGGTCGGATACCTCAGCCTGTCCCGGCCTACAGCGACTCTCTCCGGTGGAGAGGGGCAGCGAATCCGGCTGGCGACACAGATCGGCGCCGGGCTGTCCGGCGTTCTTTACGTCCTCGATGAGCCATCAATCGGGCTGCATCCGCGTGACAACGAAAAGTTGCTCGAGAGTCTGCAGGACCTTCGCGGACGCGGCAACACCGTGCTTGTCGTCGAGCACGACGCGGATACCATCCTGCGCGCGGATCACGTGATCGACATGGGCCCGGGCGCGGGAAGTGAAGGAGGTCGGATCGTCTCGGCCGGCACGCCCGAGGAGGTGATCGCGGACGAGTCGTCGCTCACAGGTTCGTTTCTCGCCGGACGCGCGAAGATTCCCGTACCGACCGAGCGCAGGGCGGGCAGCGGCCGGTCGATTCGCGTCATCGGCGCCAGGCACAACAACCTGTGCTCCGTCGACGTGGAATTCCCGCTTGGAAAGATGACATGTGTGACCGGCGTGTCCGGGTCCGGGAAGAGCTCGCTGGTAGTGGATACGCTCTATGCTGCGCTCGCGTCCCGATTGCACGGTGCTGAGCTCTCGCCGGGTGAGGCCGACGAGATTTCCGGGATCGAAGAGATCGATAAAGTCATCGATATCGACCAGACGCCGATCGGTCGAACGCCGCGTTCGAATCCCGCTACATACACGGGCCTGTTCACGGACATCCGTGACCTGTTCGCGATGCTGTCCGAGTCGCGGATGCGTGGCTACAGTGCCGGGCGGTTCTCGTTCAACGTGAAGGGCGGGAGGTGTGAGGCATGCAGCGGCGACGGCCTGATCCGCGTCGAGATGCATTTCCTTCCGGACATCTACGTTACCTGCGATGTATGCAATGGCAGACGATACAACCGCGAGACTCTCGAGGTGCGCTACAAAGGCAAGAACATCGCGGACGTTCTCGATCTGACTGTAGGTCAGGCGCTCGAGTTTCTATCCAGCATTCCTGCAGCGCGCCGCAAGCTCGAGACACTGTGCTCGGTGGGGCTCGAGTACGTCCGGATCGGACAGGCCGCCACGACGCTCTCCGGCGGTGAGGCCCAGCGCATCAAGCTCGCTCGCGAGCTATCGCGCAAGGCGACCGGCAAGACGCTGTACATACTCGACGAGCCGACGACCGGCCTTCACTTCGCGGATGTGAGGAAGCTGCTGGAGGTACTCGGCCGACTGGCGGATGCCGGAAACACCATCGTAATCATCGAACACCACATCGACGTGATAAAGGCGGTCGATCACGTGATCGATATGGGACCCGAGGGGGGCGACGGCGGTGGTCGTCTGGTCGCGGCTGGAAGTCCCGAGGATATCTGCCGCTGTGCCGATTCCCACACCGGCCGGTTCCTGGCATCGGCGCTCGGCAGTGAGGCGGCGTAGCGGGCTGAGAATTTTCTTGAACTCGGACCGGCGGCTGCGTATACAAAAGTAGACAAAAAAGTCAGGATTCTGACTCAGGACCCCGAAAATACGGCCGCAGGGGCTGTAGGAACGACGTGATCTACCTCGACAACCAGGCGACGACTCGAATCGACCCCCGTGTGCTCGAGGAGATGATGCCCTACCTGACCGATGTCTACGGCAACGCGGCGAGCCGGACCCACGCCCTCGGGTGGCAGGCCGAGGAGGCCGTCGATCGCGCCCGTGCCCGCGTCGCGTCCGCGATCGGAGCGCGATCCAAAGAAATCGTCTTCACCAGCGGTGCGACCGAATCGAACAATCTCGCGATCAAAGGGGTCTGTGGCTTCTACCGAGAGCGCGGCAATCACATCGTCACCGTCGAAACCGAGCACAAGGCGGTGCTCGATTCCTGTCGCGCTCTGGAGCGTTCGGGCGATGCGCGCGTGACGTATTTGCGGCCGCGCCCCAATGGAATTGTTGCCCTGGACAAACTGGCGGAGGCTCTGACAGAGCAGACGGTCCTCGTCTCCGTCATGCATGCGAACAACGAGATCGGTGTCATTCAGCCGGTCGAGAAAATCGGAAAACTCTGTCGCGATCGCGGTATTCCATTTCACTGCGATGCCGCGCAATCCCTCGGGAAGCTGCCGTTGGATGTCGATGCGATGGGTATCGACCTGTTGTCGGTTTCGGCGCACAAAGCGTACGGGCCCAAGGGAGTCGGCGCGCTCTTTGTCCGCACTCGTGAGCCCAGAGTCCGCTTGACACCGATGATCGACGGCGGCGGTCATGAACGCGGCTTGCGATCTGGAACCCTCAATGTGCCGTCAATCGTGGGATTCGGATCGGCGGCGGAGTTGGGCGCCGATTGCCTCGAAGAGGAGTCGGGGCGGCTCGCGCGGTTGCGCGAGCGTTTGCGGGTTCGACTCGAGTCGGGCCTGGACGATGTGACGGTAAACGGCGACCTCGAAAATCGCCTGCCGGGCAATCTCAACGTGAGCTTCGCGTATGTCGAAGGCGACGCCCTGCTCATGGGACTGAAAGACGTCGCGCTTTCGTCGGGGTCGGCCTGCACATCAGCCTCCCTCGAGCCCTCGTACGTATTGCGGGCGATCGGAGTCAAAGATGAGCTGGCTCATGGCTCCGTCAGGTTCGGGATCGGGCGTTTCAATACAGAAGAAGAGATCGAGCACGTGGCGACTCGTGTCATCGAAGAAGTCAGTCGTTTGCGCGAACTGTCACCCGCCTTCCGGGCGCGACGCGCACGCCGGACCGAGGAGGGTCAACACCCATGATTCAGATCAGCGAAAGAGCTGCCGAGCGTATTCAAGAAGCCGTGAGCGAAGATGAGCGAGAAGTGGACGGACTCCGGGTGCGGGTCATCGGTGGCGGCTGTTCAGGACTCCAGTACAAGATCGACCTCGACAATGAGCGCAAGGGTGACAAGCTCTTCGAGCTCAATGGAGCGCGGCTCTACGTCGATCGGAAAAGTTATCTTTATCTCAACGGTACGCGTGTTGATTACGCTGACGGCCTTCAGAGCGTGGGTTTTCAACTTGACAACCCGAACGTTACACGCACATGCGGATGTGGAGAATCTTTCGTAGTGTGAACAACCACGCAAGACCGCGTGGTTTGCGGCTTTGCTTAAACGATCACCGTTTCTTTGCACACGCATCCACTTAAAATTGCTCACTTCCTGGTTGAAAGGGCATTGCACCCCAGGTCGAAGCTGTGGCATTCTGGCGATCCTGAGCTAGATCGGAGAGTGCGCACCGCGGTAACACGCGGTGAAAGATCCGAACGACTCAGCGCTGACAGGAGCGGTTAACGGCAGCGCGGCAGGGGCCGCGGGCCAATGCACCCGGGTTGGGTGGTGGTGTGGAAAAGAGGCGGAAGCAACTTCCGTCTCCGTGGCTGAGGGGTGTGGTGATGGCTGACTTCGACAACGATCGTGATCAGGCGGAAGACCGTCTGAACGAAATCTTCGAACCCGACATACTTTTACCGATCCAGTACTTCGCGGCGCTCAAGCGTAAGAAGTTCCGCTGCGGTGAGCACCGACTCGTCGTGGCGATCATGCAGGACGCCGTGGAGTGCTTCCAGAAGCATATCCACGCGCGGGACAGCAAGCGTCGGCAGTTGTATGTCGACGCCGAGTACTGGATCTGCGCGGAGCAGGACGAGGGCCCGTTCTCGTTCAACAACATTTGCGAGCTTCTGGGCATCAACCCGGACTACTTGAGGACCGGTTTGCTGGACTGGCGTGACAACGAGCGTGCCCGCAGACGCGGTCGACTGGTCCACTCGATCATGGGACGCCCGATTCACGGCGAAAACGCCGGGGCGACCGATATATCGGAGCTGGGCATTACGCGCCCGCTCGAACTGCAGCCGCTCTTCCCGGATCTCTAGACCGGGTTGCAGAAGCGACAACTCGACCGTACTAAGAAACGGCGGCCTTCGGGCCGCCGTTTTTTTATGCCTTACGTCACCCCGATCGACTGTCCCGGCTGTGAAAAACCGCTGATTCGCAAGACCGGCGGTCGCTGTCCCGAGTGCGGTGAAGTCGTTACAGAGCACGTCGCGAGGGCACGGCTGCGGGAGAAACGCATCGAGCAGGTGATCGCGATATTCGCGACGCTAGCCGTCCTCGCGCTGTTTCTCTGGGCCGGCGGCGTCGGCTTGATCGAAGGCGTCGCGATCTACGCGATCGCCGGAGTCGGAGTCTGGTACTGGGGCAAAGGGACGTTCTGGAGTCAGTCGCTGCGGCCGGAGGATCTGGACAAGGACTGAAGGGTCGCGATCAGTCTTCGTGCAACTCCATCGGATCGATCTCCAGATAATCCTTCAGCCACGCGACGCCCCAGTAAAAAGGAAGCGTGTCGAGAGCGGCTACGATCAGTTTGAAGACGTATCCGGAGGCGATGTAGACGGCGAGCTGACCCATCACCGGCTGTGAAGCGTCAATCGGCAGTGCCCGCGCGTAAAAGTGGGTGATCAGAATCACTGCGGTGGTATCGACGAGCTGACTTACCATGGTCGAGCCGTTGTTCCGCAACCACAGATGCTTGCCCTGCGTCAGGCGTTTCCAGAAGTGAAACAGCCAGACATCGACGAATTGCGCTGCGAGGTAGGCGATCATCGAGGCGGTAACGGCACCGAAGGCGAGCGTCCTCACCGCAAAGAACACCTTGCCGTTCCCCTCGGCGTCGACGCCCGGCAACACGCCTCCCAGCCACAGGAACAGAACGACCCAGATGTTGATCATCAGGCCGGCCATCACGACGCCGTTCGCCCGCCGATGTCCGTAAAACTCTGAGAGGAAATCGGTACACAGGAAGGTCACCGGGTACGGCAGGACCCCCACCGCTAGCAACATCGGCACTTCGATTCCGACAAGCGGGAGCGTGAATGACAGATCGAGGAACCGTGTCACGCCCAGGATGTTGAGCATCGCCAGGGTCCCGAGAAAGAGCGCGGAGAGAATCAGGAAGACGTTCTCGCGCCTCCTCTGGATCATCACTGCATGGACCGGGTCGGCTTCGTCGATGTTGAGCATGGTGTTCGTGGGTTGTCGTCTTACAGCCCGTAACCGAGCCCCGCAACCGCTGCCGGCAGTTTGCGCCCGCGGGGCGGCGGCTCATTCGAGCGTGACATTTTCTTCTGCTCCCGTTTAACTGCCGAAAAGTTCCCGGAGGCCCACATGAAGATCAACGTCACCGACAAAAAGCCGAATACCATCAAGAGCGACCTGTACGTCGTGCTTGTCGAGGAGAACGGGGATCCGGGCTCTGCGACCTCCGAGCTTGCGGCAGATGTCCGCAAGGCGGTTGCCGCGCGGGCGAAAGCCGTCGGCTACAAAGCGAAGAAAGGTGCGACGTTGTCCGTTCAGACGACATCGGGTGACATCCTGGTCTGCGCGGTAGACAACGGCGACGGCGCCGCAGAATCGCTTCGACGAGCCGCGGGCAAAGCGAAGCAGGCGGCAGCAGCGGTGAAGGCCGGCGCAGTCACCTTCTGTGTCGGATCTGCCAAGTCGGCGGCGACGCGTGTGGAGCCGATCGCTGAAGGATTTCTCCTGTCGAGCTATCGCTTCGACAAGTACAAGTCCTCCGGTGACGATCGCTACGACGGTCCGAAGACAGTCAACATTGCGGGTTCGGGTCTCGAGGATCTGGCGGCTGCACGCGCGGATGTCGAGCATGCCCAGGTGATCTCCGATTCGGTGTGTCTCGCGCGCGACCTCATCAACGAGATGTCGTCGGTAAAGACGCCTTCCTACCTTGCACGCACCGCCAAGAGCATCTCACGAGGCACCAGCCTGAAATGTGAGGTCTGGCAGGGGGACCGCCTCAAGCGGGAGAAGATGAACGGCATACTCGCGGTGTCAGCGGGTAGCGATGAGCCCGGCGCGTTCATCCGGTTGACGTACAAACCGCAGCGGCGCTCGAAGGGCAAGATCGCGATCGTCGGCAAGGGAATCACCTTCGACTCCGGCGGACTCTCCCTGAAACCTTCGAAGTTCATGGAGTGGATGAAGCAGGATATGGCGGGTGCCGCGGCGGTCCTGGCGGTGATGAAGGCTGTCGCCGCAATCCAGCCTGACGTTGAGGTCCGGGGCTACGTCGCCAGCGCCGAGAACATGACAGGCGGAAGCGCGCAGAAGCCCGGCGACATCATCACGTACCGCAACGGCAAAACGGCCGAGGTGTTGAACACGGACGCGGAGGGCCGCCTCGTTCTGGCAGATGCGCTGTGCGTAGCGTGCGAAGACGGCGCGGATGCGATTATCGATCTCGCGACACTGACCGGCGCTTGTATCGTCGCGCTCGGACCACGCATCGCGGGCATCATGGGCAACGACCAGAAGCTGGTCGACTCGATTATCGATCATGGCAAGCAGGTCGGTGAGAATTACTGGCAGCTCCCGCTGTTCGAGGAGTACGAGGATCATATCCGCTCGTGGAACGCTGACATCCAGAATATCGGGGCCGGAAGCGCAGGAACGATCACAGCGGCGCTTTTCCTGCAGCACTTCGTGAGCGACGCCAGCTGGGCGCATCTGGACATCGCAGGACCGGGATTCGCGGAGAAACCGCATCCGTACTCGGCCAAGGGCGGCACGGGTTTCGGTATCCGAACTCTACTCTCGTACCTGGAGTCGCTCTGATTCGGAGCGGAGCAGCGCGAGCGCCTCGTCGCGATCGCGGACCCGACCTTCGAGCTGGGCGTCCTCGACGGCGTTCAACAACTGTTTGAACGCCGGGCCGGGTTTCATGCCGAGCTCGATCAGGTCGCGTCCTGTGACCAGCCGTTCCGGTCGCATAGCTTCGGTCGAGAGCTCGGCGAGACGCTCGACGCAGTATTGGTACTGCGTAAGGTCTCCGCTCGAACCCAGTGCGTCGATTCGCGTAAGCGCGAGAAGCTCATCGATGCCCTCCTGGCGCAGAAAACGTTTGAGGGTCGATGCTTTCATCTCAGGGGCCGCGCAGTGGCGAAGGTGCTGATCGACGAGGAAGGCGACGCGTTCAATGACTTCGTTCGAGTACCGGAGCCTGCGGCAGATGGTCTGCGCCATCTCCGCTCCGATCGAGGTGTGTCCCCAGAAGGTGTGACGACCGTCGCGAACTGCTGCGCACGCCGGCTTGGCAATATCGTGGAGCAGGACGCCGAGGCCGAGTGAGAGCGTGCATCCCTGTGGAAGGTTTTCGAGACATCTCAGCGTGTGGACGAAAACATCGCCTTCCGGGTGATGGTCGGGGGACTGCTCGCAGCCTTTCATGTCGAGCATCTCGGGGAGGACTGTGGCGAGCAGTCCGGTGCGGTCCATCAACTCGAACCCACGTCTCGCGCCGCCCTCTGTAAGGATACGACTCAGCTCATCGCCGACTCGCTCCGCGGAAACCCCCTCGAGCTCGCGCCTCTCGCTCGCGATCGCATGTCGTGTTTCGACTTCGATTTCGAATCCGAATCGCGCTGCAAAGCGGACGGCACGCAACATCCGCAGATGGTCCTCACGGAACCGGATTACCGGATCGCCGACCGCACGAATGATGCCGGCCGCGAGGTCGGCGCGCCCGCCCACGAGATCGATGACTTCGCCGGTGGACGGATCCTCGAACATCGCATTGATTGTGAAGTCGCGGCGCTGTGCGTCGTGTCCACGATCGCTGAACTGAACCTCATCGGGGTGTCGTCCGTCCCGGTAGGCGCCGTCCGTGCGGAAGGTCGCGACCTCCACCGGTCTCTCCCCGACCGTTACGAGAATCACGCCGAACTGACGCCCCACGGCTACCGTCCGATCGAAGAGCCTCTCGATCTCCTCGGGGCGAGCGGACGTTGCCACGTCGTGGTCGGAGGGGTCGAGCCCCAGCAGCCGGTCGCGGACGCAGCCGCCCGCGAACACGGCTTCATGACAGGCCTCCTGAAGACGCCTGACAATCTGTTCAGCGCTTTCTCTGGACATTCGACCGACATCGTCACACGGGCAGGAAGCGAGGGTCAAACCGCGCCCGTCGCCGGGGTGGCCGAGGGTGTATCTCAGCCGGCGATCCGGACCGGGGCGGGGCCGTCGGGCGGCGGATCGGGCCGATTTCCGGGTCGTGGGGAACCCCGATTCTCGCGGATCGACACTTGTCCTTGTACCGAAACCGGCGTCGGGGCACGATTGCGGACTGTCATGGCCGGTACCGCCCAGATGTTGCCACGGATCCCCTCCGTTGACCGGGTTCTTTCCTCCCCGCCGGGGCAGGAACTATGTGCCCGGTTCGGTCGCGAGGCCGTTGTCGGCTGTGTCCGTGAGACGCTGACCCGGCTCCGCCGACGTATCGTGGATGGAGACCTCCCTGAGGGTGGCGACCTCTCACCCGAGGCCGTCGTCGCCGAGGTTGCCGAAGTCCTCGAGCACGAGAGCCGGTCCCGCGTTGTCAGCGTGGTCAACGCGACCGGGATCGTGATTCACACGAATCTGGGTCGTGCGACGCTCGGTGCCGGCGCGGCTTCAGACGTTCAACGAGTCGCGGAAGGGGCCTGCGCCCTGGAATTTGATGTCAGCGCCGGCCGTCGCGGCGACCGTGATGATCTCGTCGAAGAACACATCAGGGCGCTCACGGGCGCGGAAGCGGCGACCATCGTAAACAACAACGCAGCCGCGGTCCTTCTGGTTCTCAATACCCTCGGTGAGGGGCGCGAGGTGATTGTATCGCGCGGTGAGCTCGTCGAGATCGGCGGCTCTTTTCGCATTCCCGACATCATGTCTAAGAGTTCCGCGATTCTGCGTGAAGTCGGGACGACCAATCGCACGCATCCGCGCGACTACGAGAATGCGATTCATGAGAACACGGCGATGCTGCTCAAGGTGCACACGAGCAACTACCGCATTGTGGGATTCACCGCAGGAGTGGACCTGCCGGGGCTTCGTGAGATAGCCGATCGTCACGCAGATCTACCCGTAGTGGAGGACCTCGGGGCGGGCGCCCTTGTAGATCTCGCGAAATGGAATTTGCCCGCGGAGCCTGTTGTCGCGGATCGATTGGCCGCTGGAGCCGATCTCGTCATGTTCAGCGGAGACAAATTGCTCGGAGGCCCGCAGTGCGGGGTCATCGCCGGCCGCGCGGATCTCGTCGAGAAGGTCAAGAAGAACCCCCTGAAGCGAGTGCTGCGCTGCGACAAGATGACGCTCGCGGCATTGGAGGGTACGCTCCGCGTCTACCGGTTCGAACCGGAACCTCAAAAACAGATCCCTGCGCTGCATGCGCTCACTCGCCCGCTTGAAGAGCTGAAGACACTCGGAGCCGAGGTCGCGCCCCGATTGCAGAAGCTGCTGGGGGATGACTATCGCGTCGAGCTCATCGAGGCCGATGCGCAAACGGGGAGCGGCTCGCAGCCGGATGTCGCGATACCGTCGATGGCGCTTGCCGTGACGTCGGGGACCAACGGACCGGACTTTATCGCGCGCCTCTTTCGCGGCGCTTGTCCGCCCGTCATCGGCCGCATAGAGAAAGATCGTTTTCTGCTCGATCTGCGAACGATCGAAGACCCCTCCGAGCTTCTTCCGCACCTTCCATGAATGCGATCGTCGGTACCGCGGGACACATCGACCACGGGAAGTCCCGATTGGTTCAGGCGCTTACAGGCATCGCGACGGACCGCCTTCCCGAAGAGCAGCGACGGGGAATCTCGATCGAGCTCGGCTTCGCGTGGCTGGATCTTCCCGATGGAGGACGCGCCGGGATCGTCGATGTGCCGGGTCACGAGCGATTCGTACGGCAGATGCTCGCGGGTGCGCAGGGCTTCGATCTGCTTCTGATGATCGTTGCCGCGGACGACGGCGTGATGCCGCAAACAGAAGAGCACTTCGAAATCTGTCATCTGCTCGGTGTGCGGCACGCCATTTTCGTGATCACCAAAACCGATCTGGTAGCAGCCGATCGCGTCGCAGAGGTCGAGGAGGAGATCGCGATTCTGGCTGCGGGAACGGAGTTCGAGCATTCCCCGATCCTGGCGGTCTCGGCAGCGAGCGGTGAGGGGATCGCTGATCTTCGAGGCAGGGTCGTAAAGACTCTCGCGGATGTCGAGAGACCCGCAGGAAGCGGACGATTCCGTATGCCGGTTGATCGGGCGTTCGTGGTGCGGGGGCACGGTGTTGTTGCTACCGGGACGGCGTGCGGCGGCACCGTTGAGGTCGGCGATGAGGTCGAGATTCTGCCTGGCGGGCGCGGCGCGCGCGTGCGCGAGATTCAGGTGCATGAGGTGTCGGTCGAGCGCGCATTCGCCGGACAACGCGTTGCTCTGAATATTGCAGGGCTGGAGCGCGAAGACGTGCGGCGCGGCGATACCATCGTCGCCGCCGGTCTCAACGCGACGACGGAACGGTTTGATGCGGCCGTGGAAATTCGCCCGTGTGCCCAGCGTGCGGTGAAGTCACACGCGCGCGTCCGGGTGCACCTCGGCACACGCGACGTAGCAGCAAGACTGGTCTGGCTCGATGAGGTCGCCGCTGTCGAGCCGAAGTCGCGGGCGTATGCGCAACTGGTTCTCCGTGAGGAGGCGGTAGCGCTGGCGGGCGATCGCTTCGTGCTCCGCGATGAAACCTCGGCATACACACTCGGCGGTGGCGTCGTACTCCTCGCGCGGGCGCACCGGCACAAGCGCAGTGAGGGGAAGCTGTCCGAGCGGTTTGAGGCCCTGGAGAAGGAGGGGCCGGAGCATCGACTCGCGGCTCTTGCCGGTCTTGTGACATCCCTCGGGCTGACGCCCGAGGAGGCAGCGCGCGGAATCGGCGTCACGGCGGATGAGGCGGTGAATCTGGGTTCCGAGTCAGGCGAGCTCGTTGTACTCCCCTCGCCGACAGAGGCGTCGATCATCGCGCTTGCGAGCCGTTACGAGGCGTATCGAGAAGATCTGCTCGATCGCACACGCGCCTTCCACGAGGAAAATCCGAGCCTCGTCGGTATCGAACTCGAGCGACTTCGAGCCGGTGCCCCGTTTGAACTCGACCAACGGCTGTTTCGCGAGGTGGTGGACGCACTCGGCGCGGAGGGCCGTCTGACGCGACGTGGAAACACGGCGTCGCTGGCCCATCACCGGATCTCGATGAGTGATGCCGATGAGTCACTGGCGGCGAAAGTGCGCACGGTGATTCGCGATGCAGGTGCGACTCCGCCGAACTTCAAGCAGCTCGAAACCGAGTTTCAAATACCGGCGAAGCGCGTATCGGAGATCGTAACCGTCCTCGTCGAGCGCGGTGAGGTGGTGAAGGTGGCTCCGGATCTCGCATACGAGGGCGTAATTGTGGCGGATATAGAGTCGCGACTGAGAGGGTATCTCCAGCGTGAGGAGCAGATCACCGCGGCAGGATTCCGTGACTTGATTTCGGCCTCACGCAAGTACTCGATTCCTTTACTTGATTACTTCGACAGGAGCGGAGTCACGGTTCGCAGCGGCGATTACCGGCGGTTGCGAAGCAACTGACCGGCGAGAACAAGCTGCGTGTTCGCGTAACGGGGGAACGGATGGCTACAAAGCGAACAGGCTCGAGTAAGCGGGCCGCACAGAATAACGATGCTGCTGCCGCCAAGCTCACCCGCTACAGCAGCGGCGGCGGTTGAGCTGCCAAGCTGGGTCCGTCGGACCTGGAGCGTATTCTCGCGTTGCTACCCGCCGCCAGACACCCGCGCGTACTCGCGGGAGCATCGGACGCCGACGACGCCGGCGTATACAAGCTGCGTTCGGATCTCGCGATTATCAACACGGTAGATTTCTTCCCACCGCTCGTGGACGGGCCATTCGATTACGGTCGGATTGCGGCGGCGAACGCGCTCAGTGACGTGTTCGCGATGGGGGGCCGGCCGGTGACCGTCATGAACCTGCTCTCCGTCCCGGAGAACGGGCCCACGCCGGAGATCATTGCCGAAATTCTGCGTGGCGGCGCTGAACGTGCGGCGGCCGCCGGCGCTGTCGTGATTGGAGGGCATACGGTCAGCGACAGGGACATCAAGTACGGGATGGCCGTGACAGGGACCGTTCATCCCGAGAGATTCGTACGAAATCGTGGTGCACGCCGGGGCGATCGACTGGTTCTGACCAAGCCTCTCGGTACGGGCATCATTGCCAGCGCCATCAAAAAAGGCGCTGCGGAGCCCGCCGAGGAACGGGCTGCTGTCGCATCGATGGTCTCATTGAACGCTGTCGCCGGGGGAGCGATGGTGCGCTTCGGAGCACGGGCCTGCACCGACGTCACCGGCTTCGGATTGGCCGGTCATGCGGCCGAGATGATCACGGGGTCCATTCGCTTCGAGATCGAGGCGGAAGCGTTACCGCTTCTACCGGGCACAGCGCATCTGGCCGAGGCCGGCTACGTGACCGGTGGTTCGCGGCGGACGCGGGAGCATCTTGGACGACGACTTTCGATCGATCGTGCGGTGGCACCGTCGGTCGCCGAGGCAATCCTCGACCCTCAGACGTCAGGAGGCTTGCTGGTGAGCCTGCCGCAGCGATCGGTGGATCCGTACGTAGCGTATCTTCACGAACGCGGCGTTCGAGCCGCGGTGATCGGCACTGTCGGGGCACGCCCGCCGGGCTCCAGGGTCGAGGTCGCGGTCGCGTGATGCCCGCACGGCCCGCGCTTGCTGGCGCGGGCCGCAGCGTGCATTGTGCGGGAATACGGTGCGCAGTCGCGCGGCGATGTGCTGCTTCGGCGTTCTGCCGGCGGCTGCCTTTACCCATGAATCGACGGAGGCGATGTACGATGTGGATCGATGAACAGGGAACAATCGCAAGCGTGCGCAGCGCTCGTGCCCTGCTCGCGACCGTAGGGATCTTTACGGTCGCCGCGATGGGCTGTGGTGACAAGCCGAGCGGGCAGGGCGGTGACGCCGCCTCTTCAGTGAGCACGCCGGTGACGGCTCAGGCCACCGCCCAGACCGAGCCGCCCAAGGTCGCAGGTGCGTTTGGGAAGGGTTCAGACGTCGTGATCGCCAGCTACGGTGGCAAGACGTTCACGGAGGCGGATCTGCGTCAGGAGCTGGCTCGACTGAACAAGCGCTCGCGAAAGGCTCTCTCCGATGCGGAGCGCAGGACCCAGTTTGTCGAGAACCATATTCTTTCCGACCTCATCTTCGAAGAAGGTCGAAGACAGGGACTGGATCAGGAAGACGATGTCACCCGCCAGGTTCAAGACCTCGAGCGGCGGCTCGTTATCCAGAAAGTCATGCAGGACTACCAGAGCGCTCCCGTCAGCGATGACGAGGTCCGCGAGTACTACGAGACGCATACCGGTGAGTTCACGAGTGATCGTCTGAAAGCCAGCCATATTCTGGTCAAGGAGGAGCAAGAGGCCGCCGATATCGTAGCCCTGCTTGACGAGGACCCGACTCAATTCGCTGCGCTCGCTGAGGAACGCTCGATCGACAAGTCGAATGCGGCGCGCGGAGGCGATCTCGGATTCTTCGGACGAGGCCGGATGGTCAAGGAGTTCGAGGAAGCGGCATTCGCGCTCGAGGAGGACGGGCAGATTTCGGAGCCCGTAAAGACTCGCTTCGGATATCACATCATCCTTCGTTCGGAGCGCGAAGACGGAAAGATCAAAGCGTTCGATGACGTCAAGAACCAGATTCGCATTCGACTGATAAACGAGAAACGAAAGACGAGAACGCAGGAATTTCTCGATGAGCTCAAAGTGACGTCGAATTACAAATTGGACACGGATCTGCTCGTCTCAATCGATGTTTCCGACATTGAAGACGAGGGCGACGATCCTCCTGCGCGGATACATGGCTCCGGCAGCGGACACTGATTGAACAGCGTCGAGAGTCGCGATCCGATCAGAGATCGGTGACGTAGCGGCTGGTAAGACCGTCGTTGTCCGTCGCGATGATCTCGAGCCGCTGAACTTCGTCGGCGGGCCGCCATGGAACGCGGATGCGGACGCTGCGCGGATCGGAATCCGCAGCCAGGTAGGCCACCTTACGTCCATCCAGAGCGCTCCAGAGCGTTGCGAGAGCGTGATCGTCCGCGATCTCGGCGACAATCGTGTACTCGCCCTCGCCGTCGGCCTCGATCATCGAGCTCAGCTCAATCGACGGGGGTTCTTTCCACTCACTGATCCCACCGTCGGTCACAAGCGGGACTCGAGATTCGAGAAAAACACGGTACGCCGGTTCGGAGACCATCAAGTCGAGCGTTTGTTCCTCTGCAGATGAGCGCAGTCGTCTCGCGGTGAGAACGACCCTCTCCGTTTCGCCGGGGTCGAGTCGCTCGATCGTCGCCGCACCATCGAGCAGCTCCAGGTCGTCGCCCTCTGGATGCTTGAGGAATACGCGAACATCCTCAGCGGGGAGATCTCCGCGATTTTCGATCTCCACCGCGATCTCGACAAGGGTCTCTTCGGTGCCTGAGGTCACCCCGAAGCGATGGGCGATCCGCGGACTGCCGGCCTCTGCAAGGGCCAGGTAGAGCGGTCCGGATTGAGCAAGATGGCCGGCATCGTTGAGGAACTCGACGCGCATCTCTACCCGTGATGTGTGTGCGTCCTTGGGCGGCATTACGTCGACCGTCCAGCTTCTGGATTCGCCCGGGCCCACGTAGCCGAACAAAAGTCCACGTCCGCGCACGAAGCGGGTATCGCTGCGGAGGTTGGCGAACAGTCGGTAAAGCGGCCGCTCTCCGGTGTTCGTCACGGTGAATTCTATCTCGTTTCCCTCGCCAGCTTTGAGGGCCGTGCGGGGCACCGCAGTGATCTGAAGCGAGGGGTTGATGACGCTCTCGATCGCGCGGATTCCCCGAGGTCGCTGCCAGTCCACGCCGAGTTTATCCATCTCCGCGATCATCCGGTCGTCCGCGATCTGCGACTGCTCGGAAAGCCATTGCAATGCCCCGGCGAGCATTTTGCGGGCAGAGGTCGAGCCGAATTTGGAGAGCACTTCTGCCGCCAACTGAATCGCAGGGTCGCTTTCGGGATCGACCTCTGGCGGTTCGCCGCCGGCGGACTCACCCTCGTCGTTGTCGCCTTCGCTACTCAGGTCCTCGAAGTGCAGAATCACTCCTGCCGCGTTCGTGCTCGAAGGCTTGAGCCACTCCGGTGTTTGAAGCCAGAAGGGAAGGTCTCGGCCATGTCCGGTCGGCGGGGTCAGTATTCCGCTCTGCGCGACCCGGAATCTGCGCACCTCGACATCCGGCTCCAGACCCCGGCCTGGAATCGAAAGGCCGTTCGGCAGAAAGTGACCGACTGTCATTTTCAGGGATACATCGGTGCCGAGGTTGTACGTTTTCTGGACCGTACCCTTGCCGAAGGTTCTCTCTCCCAGAAGTACGGCTCTGTCGTTGTTTCTGAGGCTGGCAGCGAGGAGCTCGGAGCCGGACGCGGTCCGTGGCGAGGTGAGCATGATGACCGGCAGGTTTGCGAAAGGCGTGTCCGCTGTCGCGTGAATCTGAGCGGTAAGGCCGGAGACGGTCGTTCCCCCGCGCCCGGCGGTGGTGATCAGCAGCCCCTCTTCAAGAAAGAGGTCTCCAATAGCTGACGAGCCGAGCATGCTGCCGCCGGAGTTGCCTCTGAGGTCGATGATGATGCCGGCGACGTCCTGGTCGCCCATTGCTTCGTCCAGACGTTTACGGAAATCCGCCGGTGTTGTCTGGCTGAAGTGCGTAATCGTTGCGTGAATGACTCCGTTTGGCAGAAGCGTCGCCTCGACGGAGGGGATCGTAACAAGTCCGCGCGTAACCGTTATGGACAGAGGCTCGGGTTCGCCCTCTCGATCGATCTCGAGTCGGACCGGGGAACCTACCCTGCCGCGTATTCTTTCCACGGCGTTGCGAACCGGCATGTTGGTCGTCGAGTGCCCGTCCACTCGCAGCACGACGTCACCATCTCGCAGTCCACTCTTGGCTGCGGGGGAACTCTTGTAGACGGTGACGAGTGTCAGCTGCTCGTCGCGAATTCCGATTCGCGCACCGATCCCCGCAAGCTTTCCGCGGAACTGAATCGTGTGCTCTGTCTTGCGCTCGGCATCGAAGACCGCCGAGTACGGATCCAGTCCGGAGAGCACCCCTGCGAGTAGCAACGACTGATTGGGTGGGAGATCCTCGGGCCGGTCGACAACGCAGCGATCGAGAAAGCTCGACACCGTTCCGAGTATGTCTGCCAGCTCGGGAAGGTCGGTGCCGGGCGGAGCCTCGACGCGCAGGCTACAATCACCCGCGGCCAGAATATGGGCTCCGTTTTCCGAACCGACGACCCGGACCTCCGGTAGCCGAAGCGCGACGTAGTTCAGCGACTCCTCGAGGAGTCGGACTCCTTCGAGCTCGGAGACGAACAGATAGTTCGAGTCGACGAGACGCAGGCCATTCGTCAGCGTGTCGGACGGCCGCGCGGAAAGTCCCGCATTGGGGACAAGGCAGTCCATCGTGAAAGCGACCAGCGCCGCGATCACAGATGGAGTTGCCTTGCGTGTTTTCTTCGAGAGGTCGGAGCACGGGGCTCCTGGAAACGAAGTATGTCCCATCCCGGCTCATCCTGGCGGGGCATCCAGCCGTGTCAATGCAGCGGCTGAGCCCCGTCAGGACGGGTCAGGAAAGGGGCTCAGAGCCACTGGTTCTTGACGAGAAGAACAGCGGCCTGGGTTCGATTGCCGACGCCGATTTTGCGGAAAATGCGCTTCAGCTCCGACTTCACGGTCTCGCGGGAGACGAGCAAGCTGGACGCGATCTCGGCGTTTGTGAGGCCGTCGCAGACAAGGCGGAGAACTTCTTTCTCGCGCGCCGTCAGGCTCGGCCGCTTCGGCTCTTCTGTCTCGCTGTCAACGGCTTCCTGCTTCTCCGGCTGGAGGTGCATGGTCCGGTTGGTCGCCTCGGCGGGCTGACCACTCATCAAGTAGCTTTTCACGGTGTGTCCCTATCCTCTTTGCACTTGTGTGTCATGACGCGCCCGCGACAGCGCGACTGGACTAGAAAAGCAGCAACAACCGTGCCACGCCAGACCCGACAGGGTGGGAGGAGGGCAGTTTGTAAGTTGCTGATTTATAGACACTTTAATCCGAAATAGGGGCTTCGCCCCGACCCTGGTCGTCCCCCGATAGGGTTGCGACTCTGCAATCCCGCCCCCCCACCTTGCATCCGCCCAAGGTCTGCACTCCTTTGGGTGTAGACCGAAGACTTAGATAAGACAATGGTCTTATTTCAAGAATTGTTTGCCGACTGGCTGTCAAATAGACCATCCGGGATGCCATCCGAGGAACTGAAATCTGAGGCTTTTGCCGCCCTCGAGGAGGCTCGACGCCTCCTCGAGGAGGTGGATTCGATTCTGGGCTCCGATGGCCCGATCCGCCAACGCGACTCCGAGGAGTCTGTTTTCGGCCTTTACGACCGACTCAGGCAGAGACTCGACGAGATCGATGTGCGGAAAGTGGATGGGCTCCTCGAACGAATCTCGACAGCCGCAGCGAGGCTTGGGTCACTGTCCGATCAGATAGAGGGCGTTCGTGACCGCAGGGCGCGGCTTGAGGGGATCTGAGGTT
>CAXQPB010000046.1:0-15047 GCA_964225545.1 Candidatus Nitrosopumilus sp.
GGATCTACAATTTCGTTCTGGTACCACTCCTTTGGTGACACGGTCCAGCCGCTGATTCTCCAGGAGATATCCTGCGATACAGGAGCGCCTGTCACGCTGTGGACCTCCGACGGCGCGAGCGCTGACGTATGGCGCAATCAAGTCATCGAGCTCAATGCGCAGGCGAACGTACGTTATCGCTTTGTGGCGACGGTCGGGGGCAGCTTCACGGGCGACGTCGCCATTGACGACATTGTGTTCACCCAGGGAATTCCCCCCTCGACGACCAGCACCAGCACGACTTCGACAAGCAGTACGTCCACAACGACGGAGCTGCCTGGGAGCACAACAACCACGACTCTGGCTTCGAATCCGGTGGTATGCGCGCCGGCGCCGGTCGACAGTTGTATTCGAGCCGGGGAGTCCAAGCTGCACTACCAGGCGAAGAAGGCGGGATACGAGACGCTTCGAATCCAGTTCAATAATTTTGAGTTCAGCGCGTCGATGAGCGACTTCGGTGATGTCTTCAATGGCGATACGGTGATTCAGACGTGTATCTACGATGACAATGACGCTCTCGTCTCGCAGTTCACAGTCGATCGCTCCGGCGATTTGTGCGGAAAGAAACCCTGCTGGAAACCGAAAGGGGTCACAGGCGCTGCATACCGCGATAAGTCATCTTCGTCCGACGGCATATCCAAGATGCGCCTGCAGGGTGGCCTCAAAAAAGAACGCATCCAGATAAGCGGCGCCAATAAGTCCTCGAAGGGACAGAATCACCTGCCGACGGATATCCTGACCAATCTGGCAACCTCTGTAGCGCCGACAGTGCAGGTTCTCTCGAGCGAAGCGTCGTGCTTTACGACGACGTTCACCACGGTCAACAAGGTAGACGGCTCCAATTATCTCGTCACGAACCCCGCGCCATACTGAGCGCTCCGATGGCGTCGCGTGCGGCCGGTCTCTGCGCCGGAGGTCAGCCGGGGCGCGGTTCTTCCGTGCCGGCTTTTGAACGCGCATCTTTGATGCTGGCACCAGATCGCGCTCTGGAGTATCGAACGTTGATGCGCCTGAGCAGCAGCGCCCTGGAACAGTTCCGCACGCAGGGCTTTTTGAACCTCGGGAAGATCCTGACTGACGATGAACTCCGCGAGATCGGAGGCGAGTACGACCGCCTGGTCACGTTCGACGACCAGACTCTCGGCAGCGAGGAAGACGGAGTCTTCCCGTATCGAGCCATGCTGAATTTTCGCAGTCGGGCACTGCGAAAGTACATCAACCACCCCGAACTCGTGGAGCTCGCTATCCAGTTGCTCGGTCCCGACGTCCGCTTCTGGTGGGATCAGGGAATCAACAAGGCTCCGGGTTCGGGCAGCGAGATACCCTGGCACCAGGACAACGGATATCAGACCGGCGGCTGCCCGGAGTACCTGACGACGTGGCTCGCCCTGGACGACTCGGATCTTGAAAACGGCGGACTCGAGGTCCTGCCTGCGTCGCATCTGGACGGACCGCGGGAGCACGATCTGACGAGCGTCCACTACTACGTCCCCGGCGTTGACGGCACAGGCGCTGTCGAACTCAGTGCCAAGGCTGGCGACCATCTCATTTTCTCGTCTCTACTGCTTCATCGAACCGTCGGAAACCACACCACGGATCGACAGCGCCGGGCCTGGGTACTGCAGTTCGCGCGCGGCGATGCCCGCAACCTTACCAGCGGCGAGCCTTTTGATGACCGCGCATGGGTCGCTCGCGAGGGGCGCAGGGTCACGGAGCCGTGGTCCGAGCGCCGTTACAGCCTGTCGTGACCGACCGGCCCGTCGCCAGGCATGACCGCAGCGGCCACGCCTCGACCTCCCCGTTCTCGGGGCGGGATTGAGGCTTCCCCGCTGAACGATTGAAACCGGACAGGAGGCTACTTCATGAAACAGTTACTTACCGCGTTGATCGTCATGAACATGATCCAGGCACTGCTGCTGTCGATCATTGCAATCAATACGGTCGGTGGTGCGCACGCATCAGACAGCGTCCAGTCGGTCAAACTCGTCGACTTTGCTTACACGATGACGAGTCGCCCACTTCCGGTCACCTGCAAGTAGCCGACGGAGTGCTGCGATACCGCGCACGCCTCGAGATTCGCTCGTGACTTCGACACCCACTACCGCAGGCAGATCCGCGTGAGCCTCACAGGACGCGTCAGCACGCTGAGGCGAGAAACGCCTTGGTGCGCTCGACGGCATCATCTTCGACCGGCATACAGAACGCGTTGCAGTCTGTAACGCCGACTGCGCCGAGTCGCCCGAGTTCTGCACGAAGTCCCGCCTCATCGCCGACGAGCGCCAGATCTGCGGGATGATTGACGCCTTCTCGTTCGAGCATTCCAGCATACGCCGGGATGTGGCCGTAGACGGCCATGCGACGCGCCAGCTTCTCGCGCGCCGCGTCCACGTTCCGCGTCAGTACAATCGGCACGCCGGCGACGATTCTCGGCGCAGGCCGGTCTGCCGTCCGCGCCGCCTCGTTGATCACCGGAACGGTCAGCGACTCGAGAGTCCGCAGCCCGGTCATCCAGGTGGTCGTGCCGTCGGCCAGGGTCCCCGCGATGCGCAGCATTCGAGGGTTGAGCGCCGCCAACAGCACGGGGATCGGCGAGGCAGCGGGGACATTCAGGCGGGCATGGACCCTGTACAGTTCGCCGTCGTGACCACAGACTTCGCCGCGCAGTAACGGCAGCAGCACCCTGAGATACTCTCGCATGTGCGCCACCGGTCGCTCATGGGCGATCCCGAACATGTCTTCGATCACGACCTTGTGCGAGACCCCGATCCCGAGATCGAAGCGTCCGGCGGCCGCGGCGCTCGTGGTCAAAGCCTGGATCGCCAGCGAGGCCGGATGCCGCGGGAAGCTGGGGGTCACCGCAGTGCCGAGCCGGATGGTGGTGGTTTCGCGAGCGGCGAGGGCCAGCAGGGTGATCGCATCGGTGCTGAAGACCTGCGCAAGCCACGCCTGGTGCAGTCCGAGAGCCTCGCCTGCTCGGATCTCGCCGATCAGGTCTTCGATCGGCGCGACGCCGTTGCTCGTCATCGCACACATGAAGCCGATGTTCATGACGGCAGTACGCGCCTCATCGATCCGTGCTTTACGTGAACGTCGATGACGAGTCGAAAGCTGTGCTGTTCATCGCGGCCAGCCGGGCATAAGCCGGCATGGATGTCCGAAGCCTGTTCAGGGACAGCTCGTATTCGATTCGCCGTCGTCGAACTCATCGCAGTCCACGGCGACATTGTTCGCGGCGTTGGCAGCCTGGCAGACCTCACACCGCGTAAGGGTGTCGATACACTGGGCCGTATCAGCGACGGTTGAGTTGCCACATCCCGGTAGCGCAGTAGCGAGATCGACGCCGATGCAGCGTTTTTCCAATGACCGACGAATTTCGCTCGCGTCGGCGTCACATGCCGCCGTGATCTTGCCCTTTCGATCGAACCCTATGCATTCCTCGATCCCGAAGTCATCGGAGATGGTGAGACCGAATTTGCCTTTCAGGTTCCCTTTAACGCACTTGGCGTGCTCCTTGAGGTGGACGTCCTGACACTTCTTGGCCGAACGCACAGCGGCGCGCTGGCATTGGCCTACGGACGCATTCGTCCCGTCATCAATCGTGGCGAAGACTCCATTAAAGATCGCCGCAGTGAGACCGCTCGCTCCATCCGCACCGGCATTATTGATGATCGACGCGTCACTGACACCGTAGGTCGGATACCTGGCCGCCCCATCTTTGTCGTTGCCGGTGCACTTCTTCGTATAATCCGCCGTGAGTTTTCCCTGGGTCTCGGTTACCTTCGGATCAATGGCAACGAGACATTCAGCAGCGGTACCCGACAGTGAGCCTTTCACTGAGCGCGACACACAATCCACGTTGTACTTGCTCTGAGCGTAGCTGACTTTCGACAATCCCTTCATCATCGATCCCGTGCACTTGCGCTGCGGGGCGGATTGCTCCGTGCCGCTGAGAGTCTCCGTGAGCACGAACTGACACCGAATCTCACCCGACGGCCACAGGTCCGTATGGATATTCACGTAGGCCAGCTCGTCGATCATGACCTGCACGTTGTCGTCGACGGTCGGCAGCCCTACACCGCCCGACTCACTGATGATCTGCGCAAAAAGATCGGTGCGGTCGGTATTGCCTGTAGTGCGATTGACGCCCGCCTCGAGAATCTCATCGACGTTACTGAATACGTCGAACACATGATTCATGTTGCTTGCGCCAAGCAGCGCGGGACCGTGGACATGGATCTTCTCGAGAGTTCCCTCCAGCCCATTCCAACGGACGTCATACACCAATCGCTCCGTCGCGGTATCGTAGCGGACGTAGGCAGAGCCTGTCGCGGAGCTGCCGGTCGAGCCATCGCCGATACCCGAATTGCTCACCTGGTCTTCGGAGCAAGCCATCGACCATACGTAGGTATCTGCTGCGGCTTCAGTCCCCGCGCACAACAGGAAGGACAGAACAGATGCATTGACGAGTCGGTGCAGGGAGTTGCGTGTCGGCATTGACCGGTGGTCTCCTCGATGCCGGACGCGGCTCCGCAATACGGAGGACCCGCAATCGAACGGCGTATTCGGATTTATTCGCCGGAACTGCGCGGCAGGAGTGGCCGCAGTGGCAGCGTACAGCCGGCTCCGCAGTACCTTCCGTAGAGTCTACGCCGGGTTTCGGACGTGTGTCCAGAGATTATGACGAGAGACGGAGAACGCGCTGTCGGATTACGTTGTTTTTACAGACGCGGCAGAGACGGGCCCAATGTGATTCGTCAGACCTCAACAGCCGCATCGATTTCTCGACGCCATTTTCGCGTCATGGCGGACCGGGAGGTCCAATCCCGGGCCCACCATGACGCAATTCAGGTCACTCAGAGAAGGTGCAGGTCATTACGGTCTTTCCGCTGTCCAAGGCGCATTCCAACGAGGACTCATTGTCTGTCGGGTCGATCACGATTCCACCCGCAGTGATTTCGAGCTTTCCGTCGAACGGGTCGGTAAACCCGTCGCTGTCCTGCGCGTCGCCCGAAAAGGTTCCGTCTTCCGCAACTGCCACTGCACCACGGAGCCAGCCGTAGTCCAGAGGACCGTCTCCGATGAGGTTGAAATTCCAAACACCTGTCATATCGGACTGGGAATACGAGGGGCCCTGACTCACCAGAACACCCAGATCGGTGGAGCCATCCCCGAGAGTTTGCGAGTAGACGGTCACTGTCATGTCTGCGTCGACGGCCGCCTCGAACTCGCTCTCGCAGCCGACGCAGTCCGCGATTCCGATGTTAGACAGGGTGATGATTCCGCTTAGAGGGCTCGTTTCTCCGTATGCGTCCAGAAGGTCCCCAGACAGCACCCCGCTTTGCGAGATCGCCACCGGGCCTCGAACCCAAAGCGGCGATGAGGGCCCGGAAGTCAACTGGCTCAGTCTCCAGGGCCCGGCAATGTCCTCCTGCTCGTAAAAAGTGTTTTGCGCCTGTTTGACCGCAATCAGCAACTCGTCCGTTTCCGAATCCCACGTGTCTGTAAACACGATGACGGTCTTGCCTGCGTCAAGAGCGCCTCTGAACGGGGGCAGGCAGACATTGCAGTCCACGATACCGTCTACGGAGACATTAAGATTCCCCGAGATGAACTCGACCTCGCCGTTGATGTCCACCAGTCTTCCGGCAAACGCACCATCGGACTGCACGTCGAGATCACCACGCGTACGGTCCGGGGCCTCCGGTCCGGCAGCGATCGAATGGAGATACCACGACCCCTCGAGATCGGCGGTTGCGTAGGACGCGGCGCGTTTTGTGAAGACCGCCAGCGCGGCGACGTCAGGTGACTGGCAGGGGCACTGGAGAGTAACGGGATTCCCGACAACGCGATTCAAACAGACAAGGGCGTCGGTCGCGCTCACCTGTCCGTTCCCGCCGCCGCCGGGCTGGCAGATACATTCCGGGTCGCAGACCTCCAGATTGACCGCCGCCTTCAGAATATAGAGACAGTCAGTGGTCACCGGTGACGGGCCCTCGCTCACAGGCTGAGCGCAGTCACCCTGATCGGCCGATGCATTCGGAGTCGGAACCAGCAGTCCGGCGAGTAGCGTCATAGGCGCCAGGCCAACCGCTCCAATAAAACGCGCATTCATCTTGCTGAGTCTCATGATTCGCCCCCTTGTCGGCAGGTTTGCATGGGGTTTCCCCCTTACCCGCGACGCGCGATTCGTGACGCGGCGAACAGTGCTCGAACTGTGTGTGTCAGGTCAAACCGCCAGAACACCAGGTACAGGCAGCGGGCACGGATGGGAAAGTTCGGGAAAAGATGGGAGTCACGTCCGGGCCGACGCGGTGTCGACCCGGACGTGATCCGTGCTCAGAAGTTGACGTCGAAGCAGGGGCCGATGTAGGCGACTCCAACCCCAGCGTCCACCGTGTCGCAAAGCGACGGGTACGTGTTCCCGTCACAGCCGCAGACCGGGTCATTGTTGAGTCCCGGCAGAAGGCCCTCGCAATCCGCACGCGAAACGCAGAACGTAGGCGCACCCGGGAAGTGACAGGTCCCTGGCAGCGGAACGCAGGATTCATCGACCCCGCAGTCGCCGGAGTCACTGCAGCCGAACTCTTCGCACGGGCCGTCGTAATCGACACCGACTCCGGAGCTGAACGCCTCGCAGGGGTTCTGGTAGGTCTCGCCATCACAGCCGCATACCGGCTTGTAGAACAGCGGACACTCGAAGTCCTGCGGGACGCACTCGCCAGGCCCTTGATCCGAGCAGCCGAATCCGACCGCCACGCACTGCTCGTCCGAGTCGCAGACATTCGGGTTGCTCACACAATCGGCGCGGCACGCACCGAAGTGCTCGAGTTGCGCCCCGGCAGCGAGTCGCTCGCAGTCGTTGAGGTAGGTGACGCCATCGCAGCCACAGACCGGGTCCTCAAAATCCGGGCAGCCGTCCGGGATGCTCACGCACACGCCTTCAGCGTCGGGCTCTCCACACTCGAGCGGTGGGTATTCGCAGACCGAACCACCACCGCATGAGTTTCCTGTCGACCCGCCGCAGCGGGCCTCACAGGCCCCGCGATGCTCGCGGCTGACACCGGCCTGTCGCCGCTCGCAGTCATTGAAATACGTGTTGCCGTCACAGCCGCAGACCGGTCGCTCCTCGTCGGGGCAGTCGACCGGCACGGGCTCGCAATCGCCCTCGAGCCATGGCGGCAGGATGCTCAGCGAGGATGCATCGCCGCAGGCTCCCGCCGGAGCCTGACAGAACTCGCCCGTCGGACAGGTCTCGACTCCGCCGTCCGGCCCTGTGCCACTCGGATTGACCAGGCAGCCCTCGGGCTCACACGGACCGAGCGTATGCAGGCGCACGCCGGCCGCTCTTCGCTCGCAATCGCTGTCGTAGGTGACGCCGTCGCAGCCACAGACCGGCAGACCGTAGCGCGGGCAGTCCTCGGGCTGTGAGAGGCAGACGCCCTCGGGCGTGGTATCACAGTGCCCCGGCAATCCTTCGCAGAATGTGCCTTCCGGGCAGACATCGTCGGGCGTCTCGCCGCAATGTGTCTTGCAGGCTCCGCGATGTCGCAGGCCCACGCTCGCCTTACGGCGCTCGCAGTTGTTCGAGTACGTGGTTCCGTCGCAGCCGCAGACGGGTGCAAACTCATCCGTACAGGCCTCTGGAATTTCCGCGCAGAACCCGGTCACGGCCGAAGAGTCACACAGGCCCGGCACCGTATCGCAGAAGCTGCCGTCGGCGCACTGGGCAGTCGAACAACCTCCGCAGGGTTCGGAAAGATCAACACCGCTTCCCTGCACGACATCGAGCAGTGGGTTGATCCCCTTTTCGATAAGACAATAGAGGCAAGCGACGACACCGACTTCGTCGTCGCACTGCCCGGTGTTGTCAGGACAGCTGTCACCCCACGCCAGATCGGCACCGGTCACTGCTCTGCATGCCGCGGCCAGTTTCGCCTGACTTTTCGTCTTGAGTCGATCCTCCTGCTCGGTCACACGCGAGCTGCTGCAGCTGCCGCTTGCCTGGCACTTCGAGAGAAGTTTCGACTTCTTCTTCGCGACCACGGCGGCGATTTTGCCCGCTGCAGCCCGGCAATCATTGACCCCGGCATATGCAGTCGAGGCGGTTGTGAAGGTTGTCGCGGCCAGGAGTGCGGTGCTGAGAAGCACGCCTGACGCCACGATGGTGAGGCTTCGGCTCAATTCGTACATAGGCCGTACCCTACTCAATTGGGGCCCGTTTGAGAAACGATTAACTCACCCCCGACGTACTAAACGCTGATCACGGTATCAGGATGCTATCTTCAACCCCCGATCCTCGCGGTAGCGTAACGCAACTTCGCTGTACGCCTCTACTTCGATGCTCCAACCGAGAACTTGTAGAAATACTTGCCCGGGAAGTTGCCAAGAAAACCGGTCTCCCCGGCGCCGACGAACAGGTCGCGGCCGGCGGGCACGATCGGCGCCACGGTGCCGGTGTGATAGGGCTGCCGGGACTGCGGATCAATTCCGTCGGGGACGATGTCCGCCGTATCTGCCCTCGCGTCGTACTCCCAGAGCAGTCCGAAGTTCTTCGCTGAGAACGCATAGAATTTCCCGCTTCCCGAGCCGCCGGGCGCCAGGATGACATCACCGACCGAGGTGATCGGGTTGTTGAGCCCCTCCCCCACTGCCCGAATCTCTGCGAACGTATCAACCTGAATGAACGGATTGGTCGGCGCGTTGCCGCGGACGCGTCCGTTGTGAACGTCCACGCGCGCGAGAAAGTTTGTTCCGGACGGAATCAACACATCCGCGTTGCGGTAATGCTTCGAAGGCCCTCCCCCGAGATCATTGAACGTGTCGAAGAAGCTGTCCGTGTACCAGCCGTCTTGATTGAAACTGCCGGCCAGCCCGGCCGGATGCAGCCGGATCTTCGGTTGGTCGTTCTCGTCGATGATGCCCTCTGCGAGCAGGGTCGCCGCACCGTCCGAGCGCTTGAAGTTGAGCAGGTTGACGTACACCGACTCGCCGTCGGTCGTTGCGCCGTAGTTCATACCCCCGAGCACGTGCGGGTGGCTGACCTGCGTGTACCACTGGACAGCGCCACTGTCGGGATCGAGTCCCTGCATCGATCCGTCCTTTCCGAGCGCGATATAACGGTCGTCGTCTCCGTCACGAATGTGAACAGGGCCCTGACCGAAGTCGATGTCGCCGCCGTTGCCGACTGACTGCCACCTGAGGAACTCCGGGTACAAATCGTTGACGCATTCCGGGTCCGGTTGAGGTCCACACGCTGAGCGCAGGATCAGCGCACCCTGCGCGTTCCATGTGTCGAGCGGCGTCCGCCGCCATGTCCACCGGAACTCCCCATCATCCAGACCGATACAGCTGATGCTGTTCGCAAGATACTGCTTGTACCGATCGACCGCCTCGGCCGGACGCTCGCTGCTGACGGTGCTGAGCGCGCGGTGAGTATCGGCCTGCGTAACGCGATAGTCAGCGAAAGCTGCTGCCTGTGCCTCTGCCGACCCTGTCGTTCGATCCGCGGCCTCATTGAAATGACGGACCCACTGCTGCCACGTCCACTCGGGGTGACTGTTCTCCGATCGCGCGATTGACGCGGATCGACCCAGACGGATGTCTTCAACCGGCATCTGTTTGCCGTTGCCGGTCGCGAAGCAGGTCTGCCTGCGCTCGAGATCGACGATCGGCCGCTGGGCCCAGACGCCATCGAACCCGTAGTTGTACTCCTCGGCTTGGGACGTGGTTTCAAAGACTTCGCCGGTAAATGGATTGCGATCACCGGCCTCCAGCATTGGTGGCGAAGGGTAGAATCGCCAGTCCTCGGTCAGCGCCACTCCGTCGGCGGTCTTCTCCACTCGGAAGCGCGTCACCCGGCCGCCTTTCGCCGTACGGATGTTGCCGTTGGCGATGCCGATGTCGATCCGTCCTCTGTCCAGGTCGATTCCGGTGTACGGGAAGAACGCAGTCGTCCCCGAGCATCCAGCGATAATCGAGTATCCGCCGTCCTCTGGATCGTAGTACGGCGTTGCCATACGCAGGGCGGCACCGACGTTCACGTATCCATCCGCGGCCTCTTCGCCGGAGTCCGCGTAGCGGTCTACAGCGAGCAGCTCGCCGGTGTGTTTGTCGAGCAGCATGATGGCATTGCGCAAAAGGTGACGCCGAGCGTTCGCATCGCCCCACGGATTGTCATCGCGCATCCCCCACTGCTTACCGAGCAGCGGACTGATGTACGGTCGGCCCTGGTAGTCATTCTTCCCGGCGTACTCGGCGGGCACCTCGGCCTGCGCTACCGCACCGGCCAGATAACCGTAGGCGAGGGCCTCGCTGCTCTGTGTTGAGTCGCCGGTGACGATGTAGTCACCGAAGACTGCGATGGGCGCGAACGAACCGATGAATCCCGACGACGCGCGACCGCCGCCTGCGAGATAGGCCTCGATCTCAGCGCGGCTGTATTCGTGCGGATACTTGTCGGCCAGCATCAGCAGCGACTGGTCGGCAAGCGTATCGTAGTCGGCGACCCACTTTACCTGACCGTCCTCGCGGTCGAGTGCGACGATCTTCGATTGCGTCAGTGCTTCCGGCGTGACCCCGGCCGAGCGCGTCCAACCGGCTCCGACATTGAAGTAAACCGTATCTTTGTCAGCCTGTGGCGTGGCGAGCGGCCCGACGATCCTGCTGAACACCGGATTGTCCGGCTCGAGCCCCGGGAACACCGACGTAACGTCGAACCGCCAGTCGAGCTCGACGCCGTTGCGACGTATCCGGCGAGCGGTGATGTCCTCGTTGCACCAGGCTCGGCGAGAGTTGTCGATTCCGCCTTCATCGCCGAGGCCCAGGTAGACGTTCGAGCCGTACTCGCTGTCGCTGTCACTGTCTGAGTCGCTGTCGCTCTCGCTGTCTGAATCGCCGTCGCGCTGGCCGGCATCGCCACTGTTGCCCGCCATCAGCCGGGCGGCCTCCGGGCGTCGGCAACGGTCATCATCCTCGTCGGCATCAGCCGCCGCCGGCGGGATCAACGCAATCAGCGCAGCCAGAAAGGCTGCAAGCAGCGAGCACCCCATGGATGCGGCTGGATTGTCATTGAGAGTATTGCGGGTGTGGCTGGTGTTCATGAGACTCCTGAGTACCGGGGCCCGCCGATGAGGCCATGCATCTTGAACGGCGGAACTAAAAGGGAGATGATCTGTCGATGCCGCCGTCGTCTGCCAGACACGTACAGCAGCCAGATACCGAACACCCGCAGCAGCCCTCCGAGAACGCCCGGTCCCACAACGAGAAGCAGGCTTCTCCGGCTCCCAAAGCCTGCATGGCGTCGGTCAAGGCGGTTACCAGCGGGGTATTGCTGCTTTCCGGCGACTCGGTGGAGGACTCTCTGAGCAAATAGAGTTCAAGGAACGTCGGCCATTGACCAAGCGGCATCTCGGCCAGACAGGCAGACACGTCGGCCGATGGCCCGCCGGGGATAGGTCGCTCCACTCCGGCGCGTCGCAGAGCCTCATCGAGGTCGGCTTCCAGGGCTGCGTCGCAGTCTTCCGGGCTCACTACTGAGTCGCTGTCTGAGTCGCTGTCTGAATCGCTGTCTGAATCGCTGTCTGAACAATCGGAAGCCGGCGACTCGCACGACGACAGCTTCAGCAGGCACTCGGTGTATGAGGTCTGTGCCGCGAGCGTGTCCAGGATCAGACTCTCCCGATCCAGCGGACCATCAATGGCAATTTCCCAAAGCTGTGAGGTGAGTCTCGTGGCTGCGTAATCCCTTCGGGCGACGCCCTGCAGGATTCGCTCGTCATCTACGCTGCTCGGTATCGCGTAAAGAACCATCGGGTTCGCGCAGGCGGGCGGGCCTGAGAAAACAAGCGTCATAAAAGCCGCGCCGAGGCCCATGGCATATGTACCAGGTTTTAACACTTTCATCCTGTCGTCCCCTTCTGTCGCCGTCAGTGAGTTCGCCGGGGGTTCATCGACCAAGTCGAATCGCCGCTTCCAGAGGAACGCGCCATCGCGCGGCGCCCGCAGTGCCGCACAAACCCGAACGCCACTACGGCAGGGAGCACACCGTTGAGTCAACAGACGCACCCCCCCCTTCGGGTGAACAAGACAAGCCGCGCCGCAGTTTTCAAGTCGAATTCGGCGCAACTCCACGGTCTCGATGGCACCGACTCCGAGTTGTGAGGCAATCCGGCGAACGCCAGTGATCGTGCGGCTCCGCACTGCACAGCAGGAACAGGCGGACAGCAAGGGCCCCGCCGGCCGTGGTTGTCGTCGTACGCGCCGGCTCGGGCAGGCCGGGCCCTTTACCTGCTGCAAAGGGGCTCTGTCCGGGCAGGGGTTCGGGTCGAACCGGACGGAGGCTGTCTCGAGTCCGAAGGCCTACTCGAACTCGATCGACACGCGTGCGTGATCGGCATCGACCTGTTCGATCCACGACACACGGATATTGCGGTAGGGGTCGTAGAAGTCTTTGCCGGGCCGGATCGACAGCGGTGCGGTCCAGCTTTCTTTTACCGCGAAGGTGTCTCCTGAGGCGAAGTCGTCAAGCACAAACCATACGGCGACGCCTTCAACGAGCGTGTGCGGATTATTGGCCGCGTAATCCGGATGATTATCGAGGCCGTCGAAGCCCTGCGCATTCCGGTACTCCAGCATATAGGAGACCTTGCCGTACAAAGGAATCTTCAACGCCATGACCCCGTCAGGCGTCTCGGACGCAACCGCCTTCAGCGTATAGACCCCGCTCGCGTTGATCCGCTGCACAGAAGATTCATCGAGAATGCCGGCTCGAATCTTGTGCCAGATGTTGAAGTGCCTGAGACGGACGGCCATCACGTCGTACCCATCGCCGTAAACATACGGCCAGCAATCTTCCCCTCTCGGCTCGTAGATGTCCGCGCCCACGTGCGGATCAATGCCCGAGCACCTCCAAAAGCCCGAGTGAGCAAGCCCCATCGTGTGACCGTACTCGTGTGCGACCGTCTCTGTATCGAAGGCCGGTACGGATAGATGGATCAAATCCCCGCCGGCCGATGCACCGTGAGTCGTACCGTCGTAGAGATACGCCACCTTGTCGTAGGTAGACAGATCGACGTCTGCCTCAGAGGCCAGCGCCGCTTGACCATCCATCCACATCCGATGCGTGTCACAGCTGAACCATTTCCCGACGGTAACGCCCCCGTCGTCTTCGAGTTCCTCGCAGTACTGATCGATCGTGTCCGGCAGTTCGATCCAGTCGAATACAGTGCTCTGGATCTCGAGCTGACCGTAGCTCACCTCGTCGAGAAATGCCTTGGTTGAATACTCGTAGTCGTCGAAGACCCCTCTGACGAATGCCGTGTCGAACGGGGCTGCTCTGGGAAACTCGGCCGGTCGAAGAAGGACGACTGCTACCTGCTTGAACCCCATGTGCCCGGAATCGGCGCACGACTCGGTCTCGACGGTTGCCTCGATGATGGGCCCAACCTTTGTTGCTTCTTCGTCATAAAACGGCGCAAACCCATAAAGGTTCGTTGCGTCAGGAACGAGCGGATCGATTCCTCCCCACCCGTCGCGCAATGGAAACTCGCCATCGGAGTAGTCTCTGTCGCTCCACGTGTGACGTCCGTTGAGAAACCGCCGAACCCCGAAGGTCGGATACGGCGAGACCTCCGGTCGGTAGAATGAGACATTCGAACGCGCGCAGCGACCACCGGACGGAGTGATGGAGGGGTCCTTGATCCGGTACGTGTCCGGGTCGGTGACACTGTCGCAGCCTGCGGTATCAATCAGTGCTGCCGCAGACGGTTGTGTCCTCGAGCCGTCCGCGTGAACGCTGGCGACGCTGTAGGCATGCTCGCCGGGATCAGCGGTCCAGTCTTCATAAGGCGGAAGGGCGCGATCGGCGATGTAAACGCCATCGCGATAAACCTCATAGCCGATCGCAGCGGGAACCCCGATCTCCATGGCCTGCACCCATTCGATCCGCACCCCGCACGAGGGTGGAACGTCAGCGCCCAGATAGATCGGATCTGCCGTCGCGCGGATGAGCGGGCGGCACTCGCCGGCTGCGACCGGATCCGGCTCGTAGCCGTGACGACATTCCCCGCAACGGACTCCCGCGACCCCCTGGCGGCAAACCGAGAACGGTCCGCAGCCGCCGTTATTCTGCGCGCACTCGTCTGCAAAGCAGTAGCCCTGGATACAGAGTTGCGCCCCTGTGCACCCTGTAAACACCGAGCAGGCCTCGAGGCTGGAGCGCTCTGCGATCGCTGCATCGATGCGGTCGCCGATCGACTGCAGCAGCGCCAGCGCGCTCGTCGCGTCGTGTGTCGGCGCACCGCACAGCGGCCGCTCCGCGACGGCGTCGTAACGAGGGCCGTATTGCGTGAAGCAGTTTGCGGTAAGTCCGGGGCCGCGCGCGATACAGCGTGTAAGCAAGCTCGCATGCTTCATACGGAGCGCCTGGCACTTGGGAGCGATCGCGATCTCGCCTTCCATCCCTTCCGCGAGAGATCCGTTCAGCTCCACGCCGAAACCGTTCGCCACGTTTCCGAGGGCGTTCCAATGACCGCCCAGCCCTGTGCAATCGGCCGTTCGCTCCCGCGCGACCTTATCCAGCGCCTTGGTGAGCTTCGCGTTGCATTTTCGGTAGACCGGAGCGGTCCCGGATTTCACCGCCTTGCTCTGCCGCCGCACATAGCACGACACATTCTCGAGCATCGCCGCCTTGATGCGTGCCGCACACGCCGGCGCGATCTCCGCACTCGCAGCAGTAGTGTCGTAAAACAGACCCGCGAGACAGGCCAGAAGACACGACGGGACAAACGCCGCGAGAGACCCCACGCGATAGCGCGACGACGTCGCTGCGCGCTGCCGACGGGATGCGACGGGACGGATATGTGCGTGCAGGAGATCGTTCACAAGTCGAAACCCGCGGATTCGCCGCGAGACGGATCCGTCCGTTCTTGCTTCCGGGATCAAAGATTTCGAGATTGCCGCGCGGGCGGCCCCTCCAGCCGCGCGTGGAAATCTTCTATCGGCCGGATTCG
>CAXQPB010000047.1:0-9363 GCA_964225545.1 Candidatus Nitrosopumilus sp.
CCCCCGCCGCTACATGATCAGTTCAGCGCTCGGCCGCTTTTTGAAGTCGTCGTACCAGCGCGTGATGTTGCTGAAGACGGGATCGACCGTCACCTCGAAGATCTCTCCGAACGACAGCGCACCGAACAGCGTGCAGTCGGCAATCGTCGGCCGGGCGCCCATCACGAACGGCTTCTCGCCGATCAGGGTATTCACAGAGTCGAGGACCACAGGTCGCCGCTCCAGCTCGGCTCGCACCACCTCGGGGTTGGCCTCGCGGCCGGGGAGCGGCGAACGGCGGGCGTGGACGATGCGCGCGGTGCCGATCAGGACCCCAAGGTCGATCATCCTCTCGGCTTCCCGAACGCGGGCGCGCTCCAGTGGATCCGTGCCGATCATCGGCGGGTCGGGGTTGAGTTCCTCGAGATACTCGATGATCGCCAGCGACTCGGTCAGCCGCGAGCGGTCATCGAGCTCCAGAACAGGAACGGCACCCTTCGGGTTGATCGCCAGAAACTCCGGTGAGTTCTGACGCCCCTCGACGAGGTTGATCAGTTCGACCGGGATATCGAGGCCTTTCTCGCCCAGATACACGGCGAGCTTTCGAGGGTTCGGTGCCGGCGGGAACGTCCAGAGCTTCATCCCCGGATCATGCACCGCGTTCCGAGCTCATTCCACGGCGGACTACGCCTGCGCTCGCGATCGACGGTCCGGCCCGGACGGGCTCGGATAGAATTCGTCTCCGCGAAGGATCAGGGCGTCTGCGTGCAGCCGTGTTTCGCCCAGCACTGAGGCACCACCCGGAGCGCGGCGATTTCGTGGCCGCTGTTCTCGAGTACGCCCACGAGTTCGGTGTATTCGTCCTCGGGCAAAGACGGAGTCCGCGACATGATCCACGCATGGCTGCGGTCCGGGACACCGATGATCGTCTTCGAGTAGTCTTCGTCGAGGTAGACGATCAGATAGGCGGAACGGAACGGCCACAGAAACTGCATACGCCATTCAGCATTGGTCGTCGTGTCGTGGACCTGCGCGCTCGGCGTGAAGCGGCGTTTCCTGCCGTCGAACCCGCCGTCCCGAAACGCGTAGGTCGTGTCGATCGTACCGTCCTCGGTCAGCGCGTACGACTCGACTCCGTTGTAAGCGTTCGCCTCGCTGAAAAACGGGATGTCGATCGGGATGCTGGCCAGCACGAACCAGTCGCCCATGAAACGCTCGAGGGAGACCTCGCGATCAATCGCCGTCAGCGGAGTCTGAGTCGCCACCTGCGGGCTCTTCGCGGAGCAGGCCGTGAGCATCGCCGCCGCTGCTGCGATCAACAACGCCTGGGCAAGTCTGTCGAATCGAATCACCACTGCACCTCCGAGCCGTCCCAGGCCAGAAAACTGCCGCTGGCGTTCGCTCCGTCGATGACATGCAGCAGTTGCCGTGCGGCGCGTTGCGGCGAGAAGAGTTTGTCGGGGTCGGTCCGCCGGGTGAACGGTGCCGAGAGATCCGTCTCGGTCGTGCCGGGGTGAAGAGCCAGACAAATACAGTCGGGACGCAGCCGGGACAGCTCAATAGCCAGCGTCCGCGTGATCATGTTCTGCGCCGCTTTCGAGGCGCGATAGCCGTACCAGCCGCCGAGGCGGTTGTCCTCGATGCTGCCGACACGAGCCGAGAGCTGGGCGAGAACCGTGCGACGTCCGGTGGTGAGCCGGTCGACGAAATGCTTCGCGACCACAGCGTGACCGATCGCATTGACCGCGAAACTCCGTGCCAGGCGAGCCGGGTCGATGTCCCGGATCCGCTTCTCGGGCCGGATCTCCCGACCCTCGTGGAGGAGTCCGAAGGTGTTGATCAGCAAGTCGATCGAGGCGGCGTCCGCCTTGATCCGGGCAGCGGCACGCTCGACGGTCGCCTCGTCTTCGACGTCCATGGCCACAACCACGACGCGACCGTCGGAGTCCTCCGCCAGCGCATTGAGCCGCTCGGCCGATGCGGGTGTGCGGCAGGTGGCGTAAACCCGGCCGACGCCCTCGCACTCGGCAAGCTCTTTCACCAGGGCCAGCCCGATCCCACGGCTGGCGCCGTTAACGAGGGCTGTCACCGGGCCGTCGAACGAAGTGAGCTGAGCTGGGGGAGGCATGATTTCGGCCATTTCCTTCGAGAAAACCGCAGGGCCGAACTGCTGTCAAGCTATGTACCAGACAAAGCCGAACATAAGGCACGGATCCGAGTCACCGACGCTCGGAGACGGTCGCGATTGCGGACTCCGAGGCCGCAACCGTCCACCGCTCAGCGTCCGCGCTGAGATGGCTTTCAGGCCGTGCGTAACTGTCAGGGGGCGACGCCGGGGGCAACGCCGGCGGCGGTCGACGGCCGGCCGTCGGCGACCTCGCGGATGAAGTCCTCCGTCAGACGATAAGCCTGGTCGTCGGGGTGCTGTACAGGGGGGTGCTTGCAGAAAAAGGCTGACGGCCCTTCGAGTACACCGCAGAGTCCGCGGTCGAGCGCAGCCTTGGCGCAGCGAATCGCGTCGAGCGCGACTCCCGCCGAGTTCGGTGAGTCCTCGACGGAGAGCCGCATCTCCAGATGCATGGGCACATCACCGAACAGGCGTCCTTCCATTCGCAGAAAGCACACCTTGTTGTCGTTCTGCCATGCGACGTAGTCACTGGGGCCGACGTGAATGTTCTCGTCGCTCAGTCGCTCCGCCGCCACCGACTGCACCGCCTCGGTCTTCGATTCTTTCTTCGATGACAGCCTCGAACGCTCGAGCATATTGAGAAAGTCGGTATTGCCGCCCGTGTTCAGCTGGTAGGTGCGGTCCAACTCGACGCCTCGTTTGCGGAAAAGATCGGTCAGCACCCGATGGGTGATCGTGGCACCGACCTGCGCCTTGATGTCATCACCGATGATCGGCAGCCCGCGGCTCTCGAAGCGTGCGGCCCACTCGGGATCGCTGGCGATGAACACCGGGATGTTGTTCACGAAGGCGGTTCCCGCCTCGAGCGCGCACTCGGCGTAGAACCGCGTGGCCTCCTCCGAACCGACCGGGAGATAGTTGACGAGCACGTCGGTCCGCGATTCGACCAGCGCCGCTACAACCTCGTCTCGTGAGGCTTCGGCGCTGTCCGCCACGCGAAACGCACGAGCGTCCGGGTAGTCGCTCATATGGTCGGCGATTCCATCGAGGATTCTGCCCATGCGGACGGTCACTCCGCTGTTCGGGACGTTTTCCTCGAAGACGGTGGTGCAGTTGGGCGGCGCGAATATTGCCTCGGACAGGTCCGTGCCGACTTTGCGCGCGTCGATATCGAAGGCGGCCACCACTTCGACATCGCCGGCACCGTAGCCTCCGATGTTTTCGTGCATCAGACCCGAGCGGCCGGCGCCCTGTCCGTCCCTGTAGTAGTGAATCCCCTGGACCAGCGAGCTCGCGCAGTTTCCCACGCCCAAGAGTCCAGCCCTGACCTTGCTCATACTTCGACGACCCTCCGTTGATCGCGTAACCCGCCGCGAATCGCGGTCGGAAGGCGCCGAGGTCCGGTTGCCGCGGCCCCGGATCGAACGCGGCACGGAATCAACCGCCCGGGTTGAGCCGTGTCAACCGCGGTGCCGACCTAACGCTTTGAGATTGTTACTGAACCGGAACGTTCGGTTACTGCTGAAGCATCGCGGCGTACTCCCGCTCCCACGCATCCTGATTGCGCTTGGCGTCCTTGAAATACGCGCTCATCCGCACCAGTCGCAGCAGCACGTGCGTCAGCATGCGACCACCGAGTGTCATCGGCCGCTCGAAATCGAAGAGCAGGACGGCTCGTTCCTCGCCCGTCTCGTTCCAGACCTCGTGATGGAAGGTGTCATCGAAGAACAGCGCCTCGCCCTCGCGCCAGACGCAGTTCACCCCACCGACATCCATCCGGCACTTCTCACTCTCACGCGGAATCTTCAGGCCGAGGTGACAGCGCACCAGTCCCTTGGTCACACCCCTGTGACGAGGTACATGCTTTCCAGGAGCGAGGATCGAAAAGAACGCGGTCTGCAGACCGGGTACACGCTCGAGCAATCGAACCGTCTCGGGACAACGCTTGCAGACCGCCTCGGATCGGGAACCGAAACCGTAAAGCACCAGCGTCCGCCAGTTGTCGTCCGGTGAGATCTTGGCCTGGTCCGGAGAGATGTCCTGGAAACGCGGCAGGCTGTCGCGGAATTCGAGCATCTGATCGAGCTCGGCCCGCACCGCTTTCCAATCGGTCTCGAACTCTTTCGCCCAGCCGAACAGATCTTTGTCGAGCACGGGCGCGTCGGGAACTTTGGAAGCCGCCGCCAGGTAGCTGTTCACCCCACGAAAGAGCTTCTTGCCCATTCGCTTCACGAAGTGACGGCGCTTGCTGTGCACCCCGGCCATTTCGAGAGCGGTGTCTTTTCCTGCGCGGTCGTTGTTTCCCATCTCGATCTCGCTGAGCCGGATACGGATGCCTCCGGAACAGGACACAGGTTCTATCAGTTCCGCCGACCGACGTCACACCGCCGGATACCGCGCGGGCGTGGTACGGTCATGACGACAGCAGGCCGCAGCCTCGCGCGAGGATTCGAGTCAGCTCTGCCGCCCGCGTCCGGCGAGAAGCCGGTCGTAGAGCCGCGCCGGCAGGTGCCAGCCCAGTCCGACGGCGAGTACCATCGGGAGCGGGAAAGCGTAATACGGCCTGCGCGCGAGAATCGCGCGATGCATCCGCTCCGTCGCGTCCTCCAGCTCCATTCGCAGCGGCCGGAACTTTTTCTTCTTCGGCTTGCCGGCTGCTGCCGCGGGCGGTGTGGTACGAACGAACCCCGGACAGATCACGCTGACGTCCACCCCGCTGCCGCGCAGGTCCACGCGCAGGGCTTCCATCATATTCGTCAGCCCGGCCTTCGCCGCCGAATAGGCCGCCCCGCTCGGCAGTCCTCGATAGGCGGCGAGGCTGCTGGTCGCCACAAGATGCCCCGAGCGTCTCTCGAGCATGCCGGGCAAAACCGACTGAATGCAGTTGGCCGCGCCAACAACGTTGAGGTCGAGCGTCCGGGCAACCTCGGCGGCATCGAATCGGTCGACGAAAGTCGGTTCCCCGCCTCCCGCGTTTGCGATGAGTCGGTCGATCGGCCCGAGTTCACGCTCGGCGGTCGCGACAGCCGAATGGACGGCTGAAGCGTCGGTCACGTCGCACGCTATGGCGAGCGCCTTGCCGCCTGCGTCTTCGATCTCGCGCGCGAGCGTGTCGAGCAGATCCTCTCGTCGCGCCGCGAGCGCCATCACATCCCCGCTCGCAGCAAGCCTGCGCGCGAGACTCAGCCCGATCCCCGATGAAGCACCTGTGATGAACGTTACGGCCATGTGGAATTCGCCCAAGCGTCAGCACACGACTGGTAAACTGGAACGGGGTTCCGTACAAGCCGCCGGCGTGGACTCGCCGCGAGAAGAACCCGCTCCGATCGAAGATGAGAACTCTCCTCCACTATGCAATGAACCGGGTCGGCCGCGGCGGCCGTGCTCGCAGGCGGTCGCGCAGGGTACAAAGGACGCGGGGATTCACACTGGTCGAGGTCCAGATCGCAGTTGTCATCATGGCGATCGCCATCTTTACGCTCGGCGGCCACACCCAGATCCTGAACACGCTTCTCGGCGGCGCGCACGCTGAGAGGCGTGCAGCCGGATACTTCGACCTCACCACCGCGCGCGCCTTCCTGATGACGGTCGATCGCGGCCCCAACGCAGGTGCCCCGCCCTGCGATGTGACCGTGGAGTCGGTCAGCTTCGAGGGCGCCTACCCAGCCGTGACGGTGCGCGTGCAGGAGACCCCGTGGTGACTCTCAGCGGGCAGGACCGATTGTCTCGACGGCATCATCGAGCAGGAGCCGGAGCCGGAGCAGGAGCCGGAGCAGGAGCCGGAGCAGGAGCCGGAGACGGGGCCGGGTCGTCCGAACGCGGCGCATCGCTCCTCGAGCTGCTCATCGCCTCGACGCTGTTTTCCCTGGTGCTGTTGAGCGCGTTCAGCTGGAGCGGCAGCCTGTCCGCGACGCTCCGCGATCAGTACGCCATCCAGGATCAGTTCAGCGCCGCCAATATTACCCGCATGCGAATCCTCGGAGACGCAGACTCATCGAGCAGCGTCGACTGCCACGGCTCTGACCAGCTGCGTCTGCGCCTCGGCACCAGCCCCGTGCGAACCGTGACCTACGAGACCGCGGGCGGCAAGCTGCTGCGCAGCAGTACGCCGGGCAACCGGGCCGCGGTTCTGGTCGATGATATCCAGTCGCTGGTCTGCGACGACCTCGGCAACGACGGCATACGCGTCGATATCGGTCTGGGCTCACAAAAGCTGCCCTACCATTTCCATCTGCGGGTTTCGGCCGGAGGCGGCGGCGCATGAGCGCGAGGAGGCGATCGCTATCCGGCGGCGAAGGCGGCTACATCCTGCTGATCGTGATGATGTTCGTGGTGTCGAGTTCTTTCATGCTTGCGACCGGCTACGAACGAATGCGCAGCATCTTCGCGATCGAGGAAGCAAGCGACCGCCTCCCCTCCAACTCCGACGGCATTCAGCACGCTCTCGGCGCGGCGCTCGCGAGGCTCCAGACCGGTGAGCCGACCGTCGATGAGTTCGACCGGTACGCGTGCGATCTCGAGATGCGAGGCAGCGGGGGAGACCTCCTGCGATTTCGCCTGACCTACACCCGGCTGATGGACAATCGATGGGAGGTTCAGGCCGAGCCGGTCATGATCGCCGGCACGAAGTGTCCTGCGACGTTCACGGATCAGACCTGCCCGGCCTCGATCTGAACGCCCGTGCGCCGGTCTGGCAAGCGCTGGCGCCGCGGCCGTGCGCCGCTCCGCTCAGTACGGCTCCGAGACCGCGATCTTGAGGAGTTGCCCGGCCGCAAGCGGAGCGTTCGCGTCGAGCGCGTTGAAAACGGCGACCTCCTCGGCCGACCAGTCGCTCCTCGTCCGGGAGACAAAACCGGAGATGGTTTCGCCGCTGCGGCCCGCGCGCACGCGCAACCTGACCTGACGGATACCGGCGCGCTCCTCTGCGGTCAGTGAGCGAAACGTTCCTGCTGTCTTCTCGAACAGTTTCCGGTAGCTCGCGAACTCGTCACGCCCGCAGATCCCCGTCACCCGGAAGATGATCCCGTTGTAGGCGATCCACGTGAGCGACGCTGTCGCGCGTTTGCCTTCGACTTCGATGTCAGCGGTCCCGGTAGCAGCCTCGAGGCGGCCGACACGACGCCGCTGCGCGCCCTTGTCGAGGTAGATCCGGCTCGCCTCCTCGAATGCATGCGCGGCAACGAGTGGATCATCGCCCTGGGCAACACCCTCGAGGATGATCGTGGCCGCACCGTCCTTCGACTGTGCCGCCAGCATGTGGCGCGCGTTGTGCGTGATCCACAGATCCGGAAAACGGATCGCGAAGTTCATATCGGGCTGAAGGAACAGCCGGTCCTCGAACACCCCCTCGGCGGCGTTCTGACCGATCGCCAGCCCGTCGAGCCTGGCCAGGAACGCTTCGCGGTCGGCCGCGATCGGCGCACGTGCTGAGAACTCGATCGTACCGGCGCGCTCACCGGTCACTCGCGCGCGCTGCGGCGTCGAGGGATGGGACGAAAACCAGCTCCTGCGGCCGGCGGCAGCCCCGGCGCTTTCCGAGCGAAGCATGTCGTCGCGCTGAAGAGTTTTCAGGAAGCTCGACATCGCTGCCGGGTCGTAGCCGGCATCCGCCGCGAGCCGCTGTCCCTGGGCGTCGGCTTCCTTCTCGTTCTCACGACTGTACGGCGCGAGAACGATACCGCCTGCCGCCGAGCCTGCACCCGCCACAGCGCGCCCGATTGCCGGGCTGACGATGCTGCCGGCCATCGCTCCGATTCCGGTCACCAGAGAAAGCGGCGCGGCGCGTGCGATCGTCTGGCCCGAGTGCCGGGCAGCGATATGGATGATCTCGTGGCTCAACACGTTCGCCAGCTCCGCCTCGGAGTTCAGCAGCGGCAGCAGACCGCGCGTGACGTAGACGTAACCGCCCGGCAGTGCCATCGCGTTGGGCTCGACGCTCTCGAGAACCTGGAACTTGTAATCGAAATCGTTGCCGGGGGCCCAGGCCGCCAGACGATTGCCCACTTCAGCGACGTACTCGGTGGTGGCGGCCGTCTTTGTCAGGCCGACGTAGTAATCGAGCTGCGAGGCGACTTTGCGGCCGAGCTGGCGTTCCTGCTCGGGTGTCGTGAGAACGACGCTGGGCCGTCCGCTGACCGGGTTGAAGGTGCAGCCGGAGGCCGGAAGAAGCGTGCTGAGCATGACGATCATACTCAGCACGCTCAGCACGCTCAGCACGCTCGGCATGCGGGGAAAGACGTGGAGGCCGCGCCGGCGCTCACTCCTCGTCGTCACCGATCTGTTCGGCGAGATAAGACTCTTTGCCGATCTCCTTGACGATGTGAAGCTGTGACTCGAGCCAATCCGCTGCCTCTTCTTCGTCCCGGAGGATATGCTCGAGAATATCGCGGGTCCCGTTATCGCCCTTCTCGCGACAAAGAGCGATCGCCTTGTTCAGCCGGGCGATCGCCTCGGTCTCGAGCGCCAGATCGTTCTCATGCTGTTCGATCGGGTCCTCGCCCACCCGTACCGGGTTGAGTTTCTGCATGTTGGGGACACCGTCGAAGTACAGGATGCGGTCCATGATGACCTGCGCGTCCTTCATCTCCTCGATCGACTCATGCCGCTTCTTCGCGGCCAGACGGTTGTAGCCCCAGTTCGAGCACATGCGTGCGTGGATGAAGTACTGGTTGATGGCCGTAAGCTCCGCCGTGAGGACCTCATTCAGAGCCTTGATGATCTGCGCGTTGCCTTTCATTTCTCCTCCGCTGGCGTTCGGACCTTGATGGATCCGCAAGCCGCAAACGCTACTGCGCGACCGGCCGGAATGCCAACCGCGCGGTGTGTACCTGATGAATTCGTGAACAACCCGCGTGGGGTCTCCGCCCGCAGCGGCGGGGAATCAATCCGCCTTGCCGGGGTCCGCGCCATGGCGCGAGGGATCGTGCTTCGCGAGGATTTCCTCGATCACCGGCCTGCAACCGCCGCAGTCCGAGCCGGCATCGCAGAACGAAGCCACATCATCGGACGTGACCGCCCCTTCGCGAACGGCCTTGCCGATGTCGCGGTCGTTCAGACCCTTGCAGTGACAGACGATCATGAGAATCGGGCGACGGCGGGGTCGGGATTCCGGTTCCCGCCGACGAAGTGGAAACTAGCCCCGATGATTCTGAATATCAATGTCAATTTGGACAAGGTGCTGATTTTTTCTCCATCGACGGCCGTGATGGTATTCGGCAACCGGCTCCGGAAATCCTGAAAACCGTTTATTTTTCGGT